>CAZVTE010000076.1:0-5659 GCA_964629705.1 uncultured Candidatus Saccharibacteria bacterium
AACTCGCGGATCAGAATTGCTGGATGACACAGAACTTGGATTTGGATATTCCGGCAGAGCCTAGTGCAGACTTTATTAGCAAGAGTGATAATATTCCGGCAGAGTGGAAGCCGACGGAAGGAACCAGAAGTGGGGCATTGAATTTGAACGGATATAGTAACGATGACTATACGTCGAGTTATTCTTGGAATCCGGGAGATTATAAACGGATTGATGCGGGAGAGCATAGTGGTTGCAGGTTAGAGGCCGGGGGCAGCTTTAGTAGCTGCGATCGAGTAAGTAATACGGTAGCAATAGATGGTGGTAGTGTTCCGGCGAATGTGAAGAATAATGTGGATTTGCACTATCATATCGGGAATTACTATCAGTGGCCTGCGGCGACCGCTGGGACGGGGAACGGCGTGACAACCAAAGGTATTGACGTAAGCGGAAGTATTTGCCCGAAGAATTGGCAATTGCCGCAAGATAAAGATTCGACGGCAGAGATTAAAACTGCAACATACAGTCAGTTAGTTGATGTGTATAGTGTAGGAAAAGAAGTAAGCATATTAGTAAATAGTCCTCTGTATTTTTTGAAGGCGGGATATCTAGCTGATACTGGTTATTATGGTATTGGCTATGATGGTGGATATTGGTCTCGTACGATAGGGTCGTCGGTAAGTGCGTACCGACTTGGCTTCAGCGGTTCTTCAAGTATCTATTTATCAACCTATGACTATCGTTCTTATGGTCGTTCTGTCCGTTGCGTATCCCGTTAACTATAATCCAACTCTTAAACCCTTTAATAGTTGGATTTACAGAGGTGGGAGGGTAACTCTTAAACCCTTTAAGAGTTCAAAAAGTGGCAAAGATCAGCAAAAAATGATAAAAAACGGTAAAACTTATCACAACTTCTAAGGCATTCCCAAAAATCTAATAAATAATTCAATTCCAGCTCAGAAATCATGCTTTTGGGCTGGAATTTGAGAATGTTGTAAAAATGGGTTACGAAAAATGGGGAAAGTGTGCTATAATGGAGTTAGAAAAAGCGTTGGAGCGGCAATCACCCGCGAGCTGGCGAAAGAACAAATTTTGAGTTTTGTGGAAGCAGGGCTTATTGGCTAGAGAGCCTAAGATTTTAGTAGAATCGCTCGTGAATCTGCGTGAAGGATAAAGTAAGGGCTGTTTGTCGTAAAGTTGGCTAGTCTAGAGTGTACTGTGTGCACAAGTGATTTTAGTCGTTGCAGCAGATAGAAGTTAGATGGTACCGCCCCACTGGGGTTCTAACATCATAATTATGCGAATTGGTATGATTATGGTTTTGGAACTTTGGTGGGATTTATTTTATAAAATATTAAATAAGAGGTAAAAATGAAATATAAATCAGGACAGAGACGCAAGGCTGCGGAGTATGAAAAAGCTTTAGTGCAATGGTGGAAAGATAATAAAACTTTTGAGAAATCGGTAGAGCAACGACCAATAGATGATTCTTACGTTTTTTATGATGGCCCACCGTTCATTACGGGTATGCCTCACCACGGGACGCTTTTGTCGTCAATTGTGAAGGATGCAGTGCCAAGGTTTTGGACGATGCGAGGAAAGCGAGTCGAGCGGCGTTGGGGCTGGGATTGCCACGGCTTGCCAGCAGAGAATTTTGTGGAAAAGCAATTAGGAATTACCGATCGACGTGAAATTGGAAGTAAATGGTCACTAGAAGATTACATTGTCAAGGCGCGTGAAAGCATGGTGGCGAATTCGGAAACTTGGGAAAGTACGATTGAGCGGATTGGGCGCTGGGTTGATTTTAAGGGCGCATACCGCACGATGGATAAGAATTTTATGGAATCGGTGTGGTGGGCATTTAAGACTTTATATGACGCTGGGAAGATTTATGAAGGGCGTAAGGTTTTGATGTATGATACGAAGTTTGCTACGCCGGTGAGTAAATCAGAAGTGACGATGGATAATGATGCGTATCAGACGGTGACGGACCCGAGTGCATATGTGTTATTTGAGATAAAAAAAGGTATTTATCAGACTAGAAATAAGGATTTCTGGTTTAAACTTGGGAAAAAATTCTTAGAATTTAATGAGAAAAATGTAGAACAGCATTTTTTGGGCGGGAAGACACGGTTAGGCGTTGTGCCGGACAAGAATAGCATTCATGTGTATCTGTTGGCGTGGACGACAACTCCGTGGACTTTGCCAGCAAATTTGTGTCTAGCGGTGAATCCGGAGATGGAGTATGATGTTGCATATATTAGGGAAACGAATAGTTTTTTTATCGTTGCAAGGGCGCGGTTAGGTGAAGTTTTGGCGGATACGCGATATGAAAAGATAGGTACTTTCAGCGGTGCGGAATTAATCGGCTTGACATACGAGCCAATCTGTGCTACAATAGAGGAAGATTCCAAGTTGAAAGACACGTGGACTGTTCTTGGTGGGGATTTTGTGTCAGACAATGACGGTACGGGGATTGTACACATTGCGCCGTATGGTGAAGATGATTATAAGATGATTACGGAGAATGATGTTAATTTCTATGATGTCTTAGATGAATATGGCTATTATTTGCCAGAAGTGGCGGAAAAGCTGCACGAGTTGGGTGTACGAGATACGGACGAGCGGGGGATTGAGATTTGGGCAGGGAATAAATTTATTGCTAAGTGCCTAGAGGAAAAAGGAATTGTTTGGAAAATTGAGTATATCAAGCATGAGTATCCGTTTAACCCACGCTCAAAACAGCGTATTATGTATCGAGCTTTTCCGAGCTGGTTCTTTGATGTGCAAGGTCAGAAGCCGTTAATGATTGCGCAGAATGAAAATATTAATTGGTTTCCAGAATATCTGAAACATGGACGGTTTGAGAAGAATATTGAGCAGGCGCCAGACTGGAATTTGTCAAGAGATAGATTTTGGGCGACGGCGATGCCGGTGTGGAAAGGCGATAAAGGCACAGTGAAAGTGATAGGGAGCTATGCCGAGTTGAAGGAACTTTCTGGAGTGGAACTGGAGGATTATCACCGACCGTGGGTGGATGAGATTGAATTTGAGATTGATGGTGAGCACTTCAAACGGATTGATAAGGTGCTGGACTGTTGGTTTGAGAGTGGTTCGATGCCGTTTGCGCAGCTACATTATCCATTTGAGAATAAAGAAAAGTTTGAGCGGAATTATCCGGCGGATTTTATTGTGGAGTATGTCGGGCAGGTGCGGGCGTGGTTTTACTATGTGCACTGCGTGAATACAGCGCTGGCGAGTGTGGGGGCATTCGGTGAGAGAGCTGAGAATGAAGTTTTGAAAAGCATTGTTCGACTTGGCTTTAAGAAAGAGAATATGGCTGAAGACCGTTTGGCGGTGCGTGTGATTTGTCAAGATGAAGATGGTAGAGTTGTTCTATTGCACTCTAAAAAAAGAGATTATTATGGTTTGCCTGGGGGCGGCATAGAAAATAATGAGGATTATGTCGAGGCGGTACGGCGTGAGGTTCTAGAAGAGACTGGGCTAAAGGTGACAGATATTTTGGGATTAGGTGTGGTTGAAGTAACTATGACTGAAGGCGACGGGAAAGAGATTAGCTATGGTTATACGGCGAAAATTAAAGAACGGAGTAATCCTCAATATACTAGCGAAGAGGTTGGCGAGGATTTGGAGATAGTTTTCGTAGATAGTCTGGATGAGGCAATAAGGTTTATTAATGAGAAAACAGAAGGCGGGAAAGCTTATCCGGAAGCTGAGCGTGAACTAGCTTTCTTAGAAGCAGCGAAGAGGAAATTGAGCGCTCCAAGAGCCTTGAATGCGTTTAAGAATGTGATTACCACGGGAACATTGGCAGGAAATGACGGGCGCAAAATGTCGAAGTCGCTAGGGAACTATACCGATCCGAATGAGCTGATGGATAAGTTCTCGGCGGATGCACTGCGTTTCTTATTATTGAGCAGTCCAGTGCTAAGCGGAGAAGATTTTGCCTTGACAGACAAAGACGTTTCTGATGTAAATCGGAAGTTGGCAATGATTTGGAATGTGTATGATTTCTTTACCATGTATGCCAGTGTAGATAATTGGGAAAGTCCAGAGTGGCCAGGTGATGTGGCTGAACTGAAAAATCCGCTAGATATCTGGATTATTGCGCGGTTGCATGAATTAAAGAAAGAGGTGATTGATGGAATGGAGGAATATAATATTCCGAAGGCTCTAAGTGGAGTTTTGCCATTTGTCGATGATTTGTCAAATTGGTTCGTGCGTAGAAGCCGCCGCCGTTTCTGGAAGAGCGAAGATGATAATGACAAGGAAGAAGCTTATTGGACGCTTTGGAAGGTATTGAGTAATTTAGCAAGAGTAATGGCGCCGTTTACACCGTTTCTCGCTGAAGAATTGTGGCAGAATATGGTAGGGGATTGGAGTCCGGAAAAGAGCGTGCATTTGCAAAGTTTCCCGATGAATACAGAGATAGATGGGAAGATGCAAAAAGTATTGACACAGATGGCTCGAGTGCGCGAGATTATCAATGAGGCTCTAGCAATGCGTATGAGCAAAAATGAAGGTGAGCCACAGATTAAGGTGCGTCAACCATTGTCGTTATTAACTTACGCTGGCGAGAAATTGCCAGAGTGGGCTGAGGAAATTATTCGTGAAGAAGTGAATGTCAAAAAGGTAGAACAGGGTGAGGTCTTAAGCTTGGATAAGACTTTGACTGACGAGCTCAAACGTGAAGGTTTTGTGCGCGAGCTGATTCGAGCTGTGCAAGCTACGAGGAAGAAAGCTGGACTCAACGTGGACGACCGAATTAGGCTCAGTGTGACCTGTGATGTGCCCGAGGAATGGCGCGAAGAATTAAAGCGTGAGACTTTGGCTAAGGAGCTAACGTTTAATCAGAATTATGCACATGATGAGGTGGTGAAGGTGGAGGGGGAGAACTATACCATCAGTCTCGAGAAAGTCTGATAATTTTGCTCCTCTTCGGATATTTCGTTGTCAAGAGCTGTAGTCCGCGGGAGTAGTACCATGAAGTACAACTCCCTTGCGGGCTGCGCTCTTTCCTAGAACTATCTCGAAGATGATTCAAAATTATAGTTACTTTGGAAAAGCAATAGCTTCGAGATGATTCAGAATTATCTTAATTCTGTTCCTCTGGGCGATCTGCTGTGTTAAGAACTCCAGTACGCAGAGGCAGTACCATGAAGTACAGCCTCTTTGCGTGCTACGCTAATTCTCGTCCTTGTGGTGAATTACTTTGTCAAGAGCTGTACTGCTCGTAAGACGTACCACTAAGTACGTCTTACTCTGCGGTGCGCTCTTTCCTAGTACTTCACTCACAATCACCGAGAATTAGGTTTCGCTATAGAGAAGTTCTCACGGTCATCGAGAATTAGGTTCTGCTATGGAAAAATCCCTACAATCATTGAGAATTAGGTTCTGCTATGGAAAAATCCCTACAATCATTGAGAATTAGAAGCTGCTATAGCGGAGAATTGCCTCGTTGGGTTGACAAAAATGAGAATCTGTGCTACAATAGAGGTGGGAGGCTGGTTTTTGACGGGGTGAGCTATTGAGATAATTGCTGGTCGTCAAAAATTAATCTTGCAATTTAAAAAAACTGATTCTGTTTTTAAGCTTTTTGTTTTTTTGGAGGGGGTGAAGAATGAAAGCAATGTATAAAATCCGAGCGGAGCCGTAACGA
>CAZVTE010000077.1:0-5656 GCA_964629705.1 uncultured Candidatus Saccharibacteria bacterium
CTACCTTGAGGTGGTAGTGGCGATTTTAAGCTGTGCTAGTTCGAGTCTAGTCGGGTGCACCAACATGAAATAAGCTCTCTGTCAGGAGAGGTTATTTTATGTTGCTTTTTTGGCATGACTAGACGAGAACGTAGTTCGGAACGCGCGAGCGGTCTGTAGTTGGTGAAAATGCTAACATTTTCACCAAACGCTGCGAGTGCGGAACTTAGAATCTCTCGGGGATTCTAAGTTGTCTAGTCGGGTACACCAACAATAAAAAGAAGCCTTTTGAGGCTTGTTTTTATTGTTCGAGAAGACAGACTATGCTCAACCGTCCGACGAAGTCCTAGTTCGTTTTTTCAAGGTTTTGAGAGAATATAAAAATTGCGCATGACTAACCAAGAGCACCGAGATATTATACTCAACTATGGTACTTATAGGAGTTATACTGAAGCGGAGTATGGGTCGGTTGACAAGCTTATGAGAAAGTGACTCGAGGACTACTGAATTGTTCCTATAAACTGTACTAAAGTGGCAACTGCGGCTGCAAATTGAGTTGTAGCATTGACACTATTTAAGCATTTCAAAGCCATCTTTATGAAGCTTTTTCTTGGTTTAGGCTTCTTTGCTTCTTCCCTAATTACTTCGAGACTGTCCCTAATTTCTTCTTTGCTACTATTATCCAGTTCGCTTGGTATCACTTTCATAATATCTGAGATTATATTTTCTAATTGAGCTACATCGATTCCGCTATTTTGATTTGCGTCAATTCTTGCGTTATCATTGGCCACATTAACTTGAGCTACCCCACCATTAACCGTAATAGTATATTTTGCGTCTTCGTCATAATTCATTTTTATGCCCACCTGTACGAGATAGTTTTCAATATAATTAACAAATGGCAAGACAATTCTATAACAAAACTCCTTAATAGAGTCATTTATATTTCTCGCATAACCAGATGCTATATCATATTCAAAGCAAGAAAAATTCTCTGTAGCATACTTTAAATACTGATATGTGTAAGACACCTCTTCTTGTTCCGTATCCCCCATAGAGCTAAAGGCTGTTCCGCTCTCAACTGGTTGAAAATCACCTGGCTTAATATATCCTCTAATATATTCCGATATAATCTCATTATTATCAATGTACGCTATGAACTTCTTAAGCAAGGACATACCTGTGTCTCGATTACAATTTATTAGCCGATTAGCAATTGCTCTAAACTCCATAGAAACAATTTTTAGCTGCTGCTTATCAATTTTCTTCATGTCTTACTCCGCAAAATGGACAGTAACTACCGCACATTTTATATATTGGTTTAATTTTGGCTTCTTTATTACAACACGAGTATCTAACTCTTTCCAGATTGTCTATACTATATCTAACTGGGCATTCTTCTACATTTTTTGGCTTGTTGCCTATCTTAAGTGAAAAACTACCATTAAATTGTTTCTCCCATTTTTTCATTTCCTTATAGACTAGTTCGTTAGCAAAATTTATTACTTTCTTGTTTGCTAGATCAATCACATCATCTATCATTAAGCTATCTGGCTTTAAACCGCAGCATGGACAATAAAATTCGATTATATCCTTTGCGTTATAATCTTCCAGATGCAACTTGAAAAACTCGCCACATAGAGAACATTTCAATAAGATAAAACCCTGATTATCAGTAGGTATAGATATCTCTCCAATGCTTACGCTCATAAAGCAATCTCTCCATTACTCATATATAGGTGTATTATAACATACTATAGCTCTTCTTCCTTGAGAAATAAAGCAAAAACGAATAACCCTCGACGCGGTAATAAATATCTTCACATCTAATACACTATCGCCTTCTTGCTTCATGCCAGGCTTCTTTATAATAGTCCACAAGATAATCGTCTATATCATCAAATTCCACCCAACGCCAAGATTCTACCTCATTCTTCTGCGGTTTAATCTCTCCGCTCTGCTTTTTTGCTAAAAACAAGTGGATATCCTTTCTGGCTGTACCATGATGAATATAATGTCCTACGATTATCGGTCGCCAATCAATGATTTCTACTTGCAATCCGACTTCTTCAAGAGTCTCACGAAGTGCCGTCTCCGTATCAGTTTCTCCACCCTCTTGATGTCCTTTAGGAAATGACCAAAACACCTCGCCGTTGTCGTCTGTACTGCTAATTAAAAGAACTTTTCCTTGATTAATAATAATCGTGCCGCAGCTCTTCTCGTGTTCCATGATTCTGATTATACCGTCATACTCCTTACTCGTCAATGATAGGCCTTGAATAATTTTTGCATCAAAGATAAAAAACAGGGTAGTCCTAGATTTGGAACTACCCTAAAATAAGTTGCTACGGGAATTCTTATTCCCCATTCTTGCTCTGCATTCGTCTATCCTACGCTATAGATTAGATGCCTACTGCCTGAAATATTTCTTGAAGTATTTCGTAAACAACAGATTAAACCGTTGTTCAAACTGTCTATTGTACAAATCCGCAAAAGCTTCATTAAACTGACGGTTGAACGTCTCGCTGAACCGCCCGCTCAGCTGAGCGTTGTATTTTTGCTTCAACTGTTTTTTCAGTTTTGCTTTAACCACTGGTTTAACTTTTGCTTTCAGAGTTTTTCCATACTTAGTCTTAAGTATGGCCTTAATCTTCTCTCTACTAAGCTTTTGCGACTGACTACTATACTTTTTCAGCTGTTGCTTAATTCTTGGTTGCAACCAAGAATTAAGGCGAGTTTTTAAATCCGTATTCATATTCCGTCTCAATTCAGCCTTCATCTGCCGCTGGGCCTTGGCGACTTTGGCAGAGTTATCAACTGCCGTCTTGTCCTCATTGCCCGACGGGACTACGTTATCGACGCTCGGATTATCCGTCGGCTTTTCTGGTTCTTTTGGAATATCTGGAGTTACATTCGAATCGGCAGGTTTACCGGAATTATTATCTGTGCCATTATTATTTGTACTGCCAGAATTACTGGAATTTCCCGAAGAATTACCAGAAGAATTTCCTAGATTGTTACTTGGCGGAACGTAGCCAGAGTTGCCACCTGGATTCCAGTACCCGCTAGAACTACTGCCAGAATTATTGCTCGAGTCACTTGAAGGCGAGCCAGTCGCTGGGAGAGTTTCCGTTTGACGATAACCGCAAACTTTGCAATCTCGATGCCTGCCACCGCTTGTACTAGCAGTTGCTCTCACATCCACTACCCAATCATCATACTCATGTTCACCATAGCTATCTTTTTCATTGTTATTAACGAGCGGACAGCCAGTGACAGAACAATTGTGCCAGTGAAAAGCAGCGTCACTACTCCATTCTGTAGCCCAAGCATGTGTATGCGCGCTTGGCTCTGGAGTTACCGGCTCGGTTGGATTAGTTGGCTCGGTTGGATTAGTTGGGTCGGTTGGATTAGTTGGGCTATCTGGATTGCTTGGCTCGTCTGGATTGTCCGGAGCGGTCGTACTTTCAATTGGCTTACCGCATACAGTGCAATTACCATTAGAATCCGCCACACCGGTATGCCCATCCTTGCAAGGGTCTTCTGCCGGATTTTGCTCGCCCATAACCAAATCACCAGGATCGTCAGGATCGACCGCAAAAGGATTATTAAATGGTACACCAAACTTAACAGTAATATTAGCTCCGCCGTTGTCACTATGCATAACAGCGTAATTGCCATTTTTAGAATTCCAGTCTGCTTCATCGCCACTATAATAAATCGTATTTAAAGCAGTCGAACTAAACGGAGATGCGATTGGAAATACATTCATATCCATAATACTCTGCACATTTGACGAAATATACAATGTCTGCAGACTAGTGCAATTAGCAAACATGCCATTACTAATACGGTCTGCTCGTTCTGGTAATGTTACACTTTGCAACCATTGACAACCGGTAAACATATTATCACCCATCGTCACTTTAGCGGTTCCTGGAGCAAATCTTACACTCGCCATTTTTTCACAGCTCATAAACGCTCCCGCGCCAATGCTCGTGATAGTTGCCGGAAAGTCTACATACCGTAGTGCCGTGCACGACTGGAATGCTCTTTCGCCAATCGTCTGCAAGCCTTCAGCAATTGAAACCGAGGTCAGGCTGACACAGCCCCTAAAAGCATCGTTGCCGATACTCTTCACAGAGCTAGGAAGCGTGATTGCAACCAGATTCAAATTTTTACCTTCACTGGAGGTATAACCACGAAAGGCGCTATTGCCAATCTTAGTAACTGTGTTCGCCAGCTGCACGCCAAGCGCCGTGGTATGGTAGAAAGTATAATCACCTATACCGGTGACACCACTCTCTATATTGATAGTAGCGATTTGTGGACAACTTGCATCTTCCCAACTTGGGCGATTCTGCAAGTCATAGTCCGGAATATCACCACTACCAGAAATTGTGAGGACGCCACCATTAGTCAATGTCCAAGTGAGAGTATCGATTATGCCGCTCTTTGCAACTTCGTCTGCTCCGGGGGCGTCTGGGTCCACATAGCCTTTTGGATAGCGGGTGACGACAAAATTCGCTGCCATAACCTCTTCTTTACTCAAAGCTCTACCCCAGTGCACAGTACCGTTATAATTAGCCTCAGCTACAATTACGCCAGCTGAGCTCACGTCTGTGATAATAACAAAATGCGAATTGTTAATCCGCAAAACGTCACTTACCTTAATCTCATTATAAGTGAATTGTCCATTATCAAAAACATACATCGGCGCACTACCAAATGGGGTATCCTGTGCAATACCGATGAAACTGGCGCAACCAACCCCACCGTTAGCGCCCTTGATAGAACCGCCCTTAAACCAGTAGGCTGTTTCGCCAGTTGGACTATCTTTGCCGTACGGCGTATAGTTTGTCCAAACTGTGCCTTCCGTGAAGCCCGGCTGGTCTTTTAATGCTAAAACAGCCGCGCGAGCCTCGGCATATGATGGAAGCGACGCCACCGCTCTTGCGGAGCGACGCATGGATTTGCGATTGGCACTCTCGAGCATTTGCTGCTCGGCTGCTGTAATCTCAATCTCTTCCGGTGTAGCACCATCCGACCAAACTAGGGCCGTTGGTACTGGATCGTCGCCAATCTCTTCGGCCGAAACTAAATCTTCACCACTCGCTGAATAGCTAGTGGTTACATCAGCATCCTTAATCGCATCTGATTGGTCTACTGCTAACGCTGCCGGAGTGATAGTTCCTGCCTGAGCTCCGTCAGCACTATTCTCCGTTACGTCGGTAGACTCGAATGAATCAATCGTTCCAGCTAATGTCACGCCGGTCATAGAGAACAGCATTGCTAGCGATAAGATTACCGCTAGAAGCTTCTTTACATTATGAGACATTTTCTTCCCCCTCTCTTTTTACTATGAATTGTTAAGTTGCACGTAGGATGACTAACTGCAGAGCTAGTCAAAATTGCCCTAGATAAGGGCAACAACATCTATACCAAGAACGCTATTGCGCCCTAAGTATACTTCTAAACACGGTTTTAGTGTTTTTTAAAACACTAAAATACCTGTACAGGTATTTAAACCGTACTTCTTGCTATGATAATACATTATTTTGCACTATCATACTTCTATTGTAGCACAGATTCTCACAAAAGTCAAGAGTCTTTTTCATAAGGGGTCTTGTTCCGTAATTCCAGATAAACAGTAAGCGGTAGCTTGATGTTTATCTGG
>CAZVTE010000078.1:0-2079 GCA_964629705.1 uncultured Candidatus Saccharibacteria bacterium
AAAAAAAGAATAGGAGGAATATACAACTACTATGTATAAACTCAAGAATAATAAACTAACTAATCTCATCGGAGGAATAAGCTGTCTTAGCTTATTATCACTAGCATTCTTTGCTATCACTCCACCAGCCATAGATTCCGCTTCCGCCGAGGAACTCCAAGTCAGTGTAGCAGTGCATGATTATCTCAAAGTAGCACTGAGTACCACCGCACTTAACCTAGACGTAACGCCAAGTATTGACGGTAGTTTTGTGACGTCTGATAGTGATGTCACTATGAAGGTAGAGACGAATAACCCTACGGGTTATAAGCTCTACATGTCTACACAAGACAATCAGACGGCACTCGTGAACGTGACAGGAGACAAGATAGAAAGTATTGCTGGTAGCAAGGTAGCCTCAAGTGACTTTCCCATGAACACTTGGGGTTATCAAATGGCAATAGGTGATGCTACAAGCAGTACTTATGATAGTATCCCATCTACCATTACTACACTAGATAGTGCGAGAAAGGCAGAAGAAACCTACAAGTTCAACTTTGGGATTAAGGTTAATGCAGAGAAATCTGGTACTTATGCTAATACCTTAGTACTATCCGCTGTAGCGAGCCCTACCGAACTCTCTACTCTCACCGACCTGACGTATATGCAAGATATGACCAGCACGATTTGCCAGAATACTGCTGTGAATGACGATGGCAAGAACCCGGTCACCAAGCAACTGATTGACATCCGTGACGGCAAATCGTACTGGGTATCTAAGCTAAAAGACGATAACTGTTGGATGGTGCAGAACTTGGCGTTAGACATACCAGCAGAAGGGCTTAAAGCCGTGGATACGGATATTGAGACAGATTGGACAAATCCGAGCGGAGCGACGATTACTGAAGCTGATTTTAGTCAAGATACGGATAGCACTAATACCTATTCTTGGAATTTAGGTAAATACGTGCTGGCTACACCGACAACTGGTGTTACTTGTAATTCCAGCCCGACTGCTGAATCCAATAGTAATGATGGCTGGAACTCAGTACGCCCCAATCAGAGCTTAAGTCAATGCCAGAATGTGGTAGACGTATCCGGAGTAAACTGGACTCCGACTTATACCGCACAGGAAGGTGTTTGGTTCTCGCCAGTATATAGTGATGCGTTTAGTAAATATTTATATCCAGCTGGTACGGTAGGCGCATTAACTACGCAAACAATTGTGTCAGTCAAGCCTAACGATTATAATGGTTTATCAAAAGGCGGTGAATATGATGCGCACTACCTCCTTGGCAACTACTACCAGTGGAACACAGCGACCGCAGGGAGCGGGGGAGAAATCGTGAGTAGCGGCACAGAAGGAGACAATGCAAATTTTATCCCAAACAATGCTAAGGATAGTATTTGCCCTAAGAATTGGCAATTGCCAACTGCAGACAGCGGAGTAGCAAGAAATGCAACAGATATTGCTAATATAGGTAATTATACAGAGAAGTATGGAAAAACGTTTACGAAGTTGTTTACAAGCTATGGGTATGAGTTCCCGAATAGTATGATGCCAAGTATCTATGGATCGAATGAACAGAATAATTACGATATTGTCGCTACCCCATTCTACTTTTCTCGTGCTGGGTTTGTAGCTTTCAGTACTGAATCGTTAAAAAATGTAGGTCATACTAGTCTCTCCCGCTCTAGTCTGGCTGGTACAAGCACTTCTAATGCTTATTATCTTGGATTTAATAGTAATGATGCATATCCGTCCTACTCGCATGGTCGTCAAGACGGGTTTCCTGTCCGCTGCCTCGCACGTTAAATAATATTAATCTCAACATACCCCTAGTGTGCTCTAGGGGTATGTTAGTAGGTCTTATTTATTGAAAACTCCTCGCTCACCAGTTTCATTCTGAGCTTCGTCTATGCTATTTCTCTCACGCGCCCGTTGAATGTCCGGCCATTCTTCAATCAGCACTCGAATGCATCCAGCGATCGGGATTGCTACAATTGCTCCGACTAGTCCAAACATATACATACCAATAATAATTGCCACTAACACCATAGTTGCTGGTAAATTTAGAGCATTACCCTGGATTTTAGGCG
>CAZVTE010000078.1:2089-5488 GCA_964629705.1 uncultured Candidatus Saccharibacteria bacterium
ATTATTTTCGATTTGAGCGTATATGATATAGAAAACCAAGAAAATAATGGCGGCCGCCGGAGAGCTAAAGAAAATCATTAAAGTGATGATGGCGCAACTCAAAATCGGTCCAAACATCGGAATTAAGTAGAAAATTAAGGCAATCAATCCCATTGGCAAAGCTAAGTCGCTAGAAAAACCGAACACAAAAGACAATAATAACACCACCATTGTTACTACGACTGCATCCAGTAATGCTACCATTACTTGGCGCGAAACGTAAGTTGATACTACATCAATCATTCGCTCACTAAGATGCTTATAAGCTTGAACCGCACCCGCTTGTGGGGTTGTGTTATAACTTTTTTCAATTAACCCCCAGAAATCTTTGACAATTGTTGGTCCTTCAAGTGAAAAGAAAAGCGTCAAAACTAATACTAAAATTGCACCAGTTGCCACTTGTGAAATTGTGCCAACACTCGACATCACCACGTTGCCTAAGTTGCCCACAAAACTATGAGAAATACTCGTGATTGTGCTAATAATTTGTTCCTTTAAGTCATTTATACCAATACTCTGACCGAAGTTATTGATACCATCCCAACCACCAAAAGTTTGCTCGAATGTACTTGGCAGGCGACTGAGAAACTTAGAAGTTTCACCAATTACGAGCGGTCCTACTAGCGCAATAATTACTACCAGAATACCTATTACTAAAACATATGCCATCACTGAGCCAAAAGTTGTCTTCTCTTTATTAAACATCCGGCTAATCCGTTGTGCTAACGGTCGAATTGCAATTGCCAAAAACGCTGCGATACCAATCAGAATCAAACCCGTCATTGCTTTCCAGAGAAACAAACCAATTAGCCCTAGGGCTAAAATTACTAACCAAAACCGTACGAAAGTTCGCGTATCAACATCAATTGTTCGTATTTTACTCATACAGTTCCTCCTATCATACTCCTATACTAACATAGATTATACTGATAGGCAACCATGAGTTATTCATAGCATACTGAAATTACACATACCATAATTGACCATTTTGCCAAACTGTGCTAAAATAGTAGGATAGAATAACATTCTTGCATATTATAAAGTCAAAGAAACACTGTTTTATGCAGGAAGAACAAAAAAGGGGGACTGTTTATGAGAACAGAGGTATATCACAGACTAAGGATTTTTTACAATCAGCATGGCTACGAAATGGGCGCATCGCAGCTCAAAACTCAGCAGGTAATCAGAGAATATCTGCATTATCTTCTGGAAGTTGCAAACGGCTGTACGGAAGTAAAAAATTTGGCGTTAAGCACGGACGAAGATACCGCTTTTGTTGAGACCTTAATCACGCTTTCTGGTATTAAAAACGAGTACTGTGCTCAAAATTTTACTTATCATAACTTGGCTGAGCTGCTTGATGTTAGAAATCTCGAATACAGCTACGCTAAAGTTGCTCACCGTATGTATCTGGTGGCGCAAATTTACCTACGACGGATTGAAGCGCATCAGCTGCTAGACGAAGCTCTACAGGCGTTGCCAGTGAAAATCCGTGAGTTGCAAGAGTTTTGTACTACGCTGAAGATGTATGATGCGGAAAAAGCGGTGAGCTATGAGTATGAACTTAGCCGCAACAAGGAGCAGCTAAATGAGACTTTGCGCCAGTATTATTGTATTAACCAGAAGTTGACACAGGCTTTAAGCGAAGCTAGCGGGCAGTCGAATCAATACGGCTATCCCATTAAGCAGGACAAGCTGCAGTTCCTAGCAGATCAGACAAATATTTTTCCAGCAGAATTGGAAGATTATGATTTTGAAGCAGCAAACCAAGAGTGGCAGAGTTGCATACTATACACCTGGCGCGAAAATTCGCGTCAATGTCGCCTAGTAGATGCTAAATTGATTGCCCGCACCAAAGAAATTCTATTCTCGTAATTATTCTTGCTTACAGTGTTTAAATTGCTCCGGCATTCAAGTTGGGGCAATTTTTAATTACCATTTTGGTAATAAGCTTGCAAGAAGTCTTGCTTAAATTCCTTGAATCTGTCCTCTAGAATGGCTTTTCTGATATTTTCGGTCAATCTCACGGTAAATCTGAGGTTATGAATGCTAGCCAGATTATAAAACTGGCGCTTCTTATCAAGATCACCAGAGCGCCACAAAGCCCTTAAACTGCCAAGCGTCCAGCCAGCCTTGCAAGTTGTGCAGTCGCAGCCTGGGTCAAGCACTTGTCCAGAATCTCTGAATTTGCGCAAATTTAGGCTACCATATTTGGTATAAATCTTACCGTGCCGAGCTTCACGCATCGGCGCCACGCAGTCAAAGGTATCTGCACCCATCTCCGCGCCAATCAAAATATCATCTGGATGCGATAGCCCCAGTAGATGCTTCGGTTTTTCTTGGGGCAACTCTTCGTTGCACCAGCGCAAAATTTCTCCCAAATCTTCTTTCAAAAACGCTCCACCCAGACCGAAGCCATCAAATTTTATGCCGCCAACCTCCATTTTGGCTAAATTCTGAGCCGTTTTTCTACGTAAATCTTCCCAGCGCCCACCCTGCAAAACGGCGTAAAGATTTTGCCGATAACCCAAATCGTCGCGGTGCTTGAGGTGTTCAGCCAAGCTACGCTCCGCCCAGCGCTCGGTGCGTTCCATCGCCTCAATATTATATTCATAAGTATCCGCCAGCGACGTCAATTCGTCAAACGCCATATGAATATCTGCACCAATCTGGCACTGAATTTGCATTGATTCCTCTGGTCCAATAAAATCCGGCTGACCATCAAATGGATCCGTAAAACTTACGCCGTCCTCCGTGACATGCGCCAAGCGTTCTTTATGTGCAGTATTTGTCACATGTTTTTCTTTCTCCATCGAAACCACTTTGCCTAGACCAGAGCCCAGTGACATCACTTGAAATCCGCCCGAATCAGTAATGGTTGGACCTTGCCAAGGCGCATTATCGGCATCGTCTGCTCGCTCTGGCCTCCATTCTGCCAGTCCTCCAGCTTGCGCAATTTCTGACGCTTTTCTACGTAAGTGGTAACCATTTGACAACATCGCCTCCGCCCCCAGTCTATGCAAATCCTCACTCGAGATAAAACGTACGTAGCCATTCGTTCCTACCGCCATAAAAGCTGGAGTCGTGATTTCGCCATGCGCTGTTTTAATAATGCCAGCGCGTCCCAAACCATTTGACAAAACTTTCTCAATCTTGAATTCCATTCTATTATTATACTATAAAATTTGTAAGTAGTATACTTGTTTTTATGGAAAAATATCGTAATATTAAGAATTTTCTTTTAATTTCCGTGCAATGTATTTTGCAGAAAATTTATGCGTTGTCAAACCAAGCGCCAGCGGTGCAATCAGTATGATGAGACCAATAATTATCCAAAGAATATTGCTGATTCCTAGAAAA
>CAZVTE010000079.1:0-5399 GCA_964629705.1 uncultured Candidatus Saccharibacteria bacterium
AAACAGTTGATTTTCGGGATAACTTTGATGGTAGCGAGCAGGAACCGGTGGTTTTGCCGGCAGCAGTGCCAAATATTCTTTTGAATGGTCAAATGGGAATTGCGGTTGGTATGGCTACTAATATTCCGCCGCATAATTTGTCAGAGGTGATTGATGCAACGGTGGCGTTGATTGATGAGCCGGAGATTAGTTTGGATGGCTTAATGCAACACGTGAAGGGACCGGATTTTCCAACTGGAGCGGAGGTTTATGGTGGTTCGCCAATGAAACAAGCCTATGCTACTGGGAAGGGTAGCGTGGTAATTCGTGCAGTTACAGAGATTGAAGAGAAGAAAAATGGTCGGTATAACATTGTGATTACAGAAGTTCCTTACGGTATGAGTAAGGAAGGATTTATTGAGAAGGTTAGAGAATTAGTATTAAACAAAAAGCTTGATCATATTGCCGATGCTAGGGATGAGAGCGCGCGCGGTAAGATTAGGGTGGTTGTTGAGCTGAAGAAGGATGCGTTTCCGAAAAAGATTCTGAATCAGTTGTATAAGATGACTGGTTTGCAGACTACTTTTCATTATAATATGCTGGCGTTGGTAGATGGAGTGCAGCCTAGGATTTTAGGTTTGAAAGAAATTTTGTCTGAGTTTATTAAACATAGACAAAAGGTAATTAGGCGTCGGACTGAGTTTGAGCTTAGAAAAGCGAAAGAACGTGCACACATTTTGGAAGGTTTGAAGATTGCTCTTGATAATATTGACGAAGTGATTAAGACTATTCGAGAAAGTTATGACAATGCGGACCAGCGTTTGATGGATCGATTTGGGTTGTCTGAGATTCAGGCAGCAGCGATTCTAGCGATGCAATTGAGGAGGTTGCAAGGGCTAGAACGTGAGAAAATTGAAGAGGAATTGAGACAACTTCAAGAATTAATTGGAAAATTAGAGGCGATTTTGGCAAGTGAGGCCGAGGTTCTTCGGGTAGTTAAGGAAGAGTTAATCGCTATGAAAGAAAAATATGGCGATGAACGAAAGAGTAAAATTTTCAATCATGAGGTTGGTAAATTCTCCGAAGAAGAGTTGATCCCAGACGAGGAGAGTGTCATATTGTTGACGGCAGAGAATTATCTGAAACGAGTGTTGCAAGATGACTTTAAGAGGCAGAATCGTGGCGGTAAGGGTCGTAAAGGTATGACAACTAAAGAAGAAGACGTGATTGCGCAAATTATTACTGCGAATTCACATGATTTTCTGCTATTTTTTACTAGCCAAGGTAGAGTTTTTCGGTTAAAGGCTTATGAAGTGCCTCAGGCTTCAATGACGGCGAAGGGTACAGCGGCGGTTAATTTGTTGAATTTACATCCAGATGAGAAGGTGACTGCAGTGGTGAAGCAGGGGGCTGAAATTGGGACTGGTGAAGAGCGGTATCTATTTATGACAACTAAGAAGGGAACGATTAAGAAAACTGCGGTTAAAGAGTTTTTGACTTTGCGCTCTAATGGTATGATTGTGATTAAGCTTGAGCCTGGAGACGAGCTAGTGGGGGTTCAAGAGACGAATGGGAATAATGATATTGTAATTTCGACTTCTGCAGGGCAGGCTGTTAGATTCAATGAGAAAGATGTGCGTAGCATGGGGCGTATTGCGAGAGGGGTGAAGGGTGTGCGTCTGAGGCCGAAGGACGAGATTGTTGGTATGGATGTAATACGAGACAAAAATCAGAAATTATTGGTGATGTCTGCGAATGGCTATGGTAAGGCTACTTTGGCGGAAAGTGTTGCGGCACATAAGCGTGGTGGAGTCGGCGTGAAAGTGGCTATGGTGACAGATAAGACTGGTCCAATTGTGGCGGTTCATACACTTGATCCAGCAGCTAAAGAAGTTATTGTAATGTCTACTAAAGGTCAAGCTATTAAGGTTTCTGTAAAGGAAATTCCTACTCAGGGTAGAGCTACTCAAGGGGTACGGATTATGAAAATGAATGATGGTGATACTATTGCATCTATTGGTATTGTACTTCCAGATGAAGAGGCTGAAGAAAAGTAGTACGGCTAAGGTATTCCGTAACAAAATCGCTCGGGTAGCTAACGGGCGATTTTTGCAGCTAGAGGGGCATTTTTATGCTGTATAAAAAATTTGTTCAATACTACTAGTTAGCGGTAAGATGTAATGCTACTTGTATAAAAATTTTATACAATAATAGTAAGATTAAGGGATGTGTGAGGGGTTCAGGATTTTATTCTTACGATTGGTTTTTGTGGTTCAGCTATGTAGTGGTGAAGTGAGTTGATTAAACATAGCTATTTTGGATAAGGTTTTTATATAGAGGTGCTATCTCTGTTACAGAAAGAACAGAATAAACATGAACAAGAAGGGGTTTGAGAAAAACTTTTTTTGAAGTTTTTTCTTTCTCTGGAGTTTCTCTGTTGGGAAAAGATGGATTTTTCAAAAAAGTATCATGCTTATTGTTGTAATTTTTGAAAAAATTTTGTTATAGTACGTGGCATGATAAAAATAATTGCGAGGAAAATATGAAAAAGAGAATATTAACTTTTTTAACTATTTTGATGCTTCTTGGGGCATTAGTACCAATAGCGAGTGTCAAGGCAACAGTTTATAAGCCAGGCGACAGACTAAGTAATGGTCTCATAGCGCCGATAGCATATAGTAGGCATCACATTATTCCTGAGATTAATCCTTGGGGAGATCAGATCCATGTGGAGCTTGAATATGATATGAATGATCCGTTTGGTACGCCAGATTATTATTTGACCGAATTCTCGATATATAGTCCCAAAAATGTAATTGAGGACGAAAGATACCAAGAGGAAGAGCTTAGGGACATGGATATTTATTGGCTTTTGCCAATACGGCTAGCTTTTTGGTCGGATATACTTGGTCAATACGTTCCGGATACGAATGACATACATCAAATATTTGATTTGAAATTTACAGAGTCATTAGATCAGCGTAGTCATGAGGTGATTTATTACGGTGAAAAATTTCAGGCAGTAAATGGAACTTCTATTACTGATCATTCTGGGAAAATGGACTATTCGGAGTGTAAACAGCAAATTTTGTCTGGGGAAGTTGATTCAGTAATTTGTGAAGCAGTTACGGTTGATAAATATGATGTTCGCTATCAGGCTAAGAGAATGACTGTAGAAGAGCTGGAATCTCCAGAATATGCGGGTTATTGGAATAAAGTGAAGACTGAACGTGAAGAAATTAAAAATGAAAAGATAAAGGGTTATAGCGAGCAACTGGAACAGTTGCGTGAGGAGGTGGCGAGACTAAAAACTGAGTTTGCACAGAACGTGGCTGATACTAAAACGGCTGAAATAACGCTGGGAGGTTTAAAAAATGCTCTTGAGGCAATAGGGGGTAGTGAAGATTTGTTGCAGGTGGTAGAGCAGCTACAAAAAGAGATAGATGGGATTCATGATCAGTACGAAACCGAAGGGTTGCGTCAGCAGTTGCAGGCGATTCTGGATAACCAGGCAAAACTTCAGGAAGAGTTGGATAATTCTAAAATGCTGCAGAATAGCTTAAATGAGCAGCTTGAAGAGGAAAGGGGAAATAGGGTTACTCTTGAAACGCAAATTACTGAGCTGGAGGCAAGGATTTCTGAATTAACTCAAGAGTTGGAAGATGAGAAGAATAAAACCTGCGACTGTTCAGATAATAAAGAAGATAAGCCGGTGATTCCGAGTTGTCCATCAATTCCCGTAGGCGGAGACACTAGTGTTGGTGGTTCTGGTGGCGATTCTGGTAGTACTCTATCTAAACCTTCTAACATTCTTCGACCGAATGAAACACTAGAAGAAGGAGCAGGCATTGGTGATAATACTTCTTCAAATAAGGATAATTCAGAGGTAGAGCAAGAGCTCGGAAATTCAGTTGTAGATGGTGTAGGGGGTGCGGCTAGTGATGGTCGTGTAGAGGGTACGAAGATAGACGAAAAATCTATGGTCTCACAAACGTTAGCTCATGCAGAAGCCGTATATGCAGATTTGGAGACACAGGTGGTTGCGGAGACGGCGCATTCTGAGCAGCAAGGGCAGAGCGATATTTCTGATAAGAGTAAAAATGAGGCCTCTGAAAATAATCTTGATTTGTCTGACGATGGCAAAGAGGATAAAACAATAGCTGAAGAAGAAATTGGGGTGCCGAATTTGGGGAAGAAAGAGAGAAATTGGTTATATCTATTACTCTTGGCGCTAATTGTGCTCATCGGTTCGTTAATTTATTTGGTTAGAAGAAAGTTAATGTCTTCTGGTCGGAATCAAAGAATGTAGAGTTAAGATGGTAGGAGTTTAGATATGTGATACTTTAGCTTAAAATAGTTTTATAAATAATAAAATAATTAGACCTCATGAGTTGTTTGTCCTTTTATTCCTGGGGTCTTTTTATTTTATAAAAAATAAGCTTTAAAATTTTGATTAAATAAAGTATAATAGGGTTATGAACGATTGGAACATAGCTTCAAATCTAGGGATTACGGAGGGTGGATGCTATGGTGGCGTGGAGTTACCTCTTGAGGGGTGCTTTGCGTTGTTGGCTTTTGTGCTAGGGTTTTTGATAGCTCAGATATGGAAGATGATTTCTGGTATTATAAAAGGTCGGAAGACTGGTATAGTGGACTTAAAGACGGCAGTGGGATATTTTTCGCGGTCAGGAGGTATGCCGTCTGGACATACTGCTAGCTTTACGGCTTTGACGACTTATTTAGGTTGTGTTTATGGCTTTAGTTCAGGGATATTTGTGCTGGCGGTCGCTACGTTAGTAGTAATTATGTATGATGCAATTCATGTGCGCTACGCAGTTGGGGAACAAGGTAAAGTATTGAATAATATGTTGCGCAGGGCAGGGAAGGCTGAACTTCCGGTGGTTGAGGGACATACGACTTCTCAGGTGTTAGTCGGTATGATAATTGGAGTGATAGTTGGTGCGGCAATATATGTTATTTTTGTGGGATTCTAGTAGAAAACCAGTAAGAATGCATAAGTTTTATAAAAATAAGTTTAAAAAATGAAAGAAAGTAAAGATTCTGACCCCTGTTGGTTACAAAAAAGTTAAAAAAAGTCCCAAAAAAGTGTTGACTTTGTTTTTGTTTTGATATAAGATAGGAATAGTTCGGGAGACGAAAAGACAGAGCAAGACAGGAGGTCTTCCGAAAATAGAAGGAATTTAACAATTTGATTGTGCAATTATGGTTTGTGAAATATCATTAAAGAAATTTTTTGAATTTGCAGACTTATCATCGTCAGTCTTTTATTGAGAACTTTGGTTCAGATGACCGTGTTCGAGCGAAAGCGAGGACAGGTTTGGTGAGTAGGATTTATCTGAAAACCGACTTTAATGGAGAGTTTGATCCTGGCTCAGGATGAATGCTGGCGGCGTGCCTAA
>CAZVTE010000080.1:0-5317 GCA_964629705.1 uncultured Candidatus Saccharibacteria bacterium
AGGTTGTGGGGTAATACGGACTATTGACATTTTTAGTATTATGTGCTACAATAGAAATATGAATAATATAATTTCAACACATTTTTGGAGTAATGTAGGCTTGCAGCATGTAGGTCTATTTGAGCTTGTTTGTCAGAATGTGCGGGAATTATCAAGTCTTCAACCATAAAATTAGAAAAGATAAACTAGATAAGTCTCGAAAAACTACACTTTCGAGGTTTCTCTAGCCGTACATTCAGATAAAATATCTCTATCTGAAAACGGCTCAAGTTGGATTAGATTCTACAATAAGGAGGGGATAAAATGGGCAAAATCCAGCGATAACAGGTTAGCAAGAACAGGTTTAAGTAGTTGAAGCTAAAGTAATTTAATAATTTATTGAAAGGAAGGCAGAGAAGATGGGTAAGTATTATACGGATAACGAAGATAGTTGGAAAGATTTTGCATTTAGCAATCTTACTGGTCGAAATGAAGGAAAGAGGATGCAAAGAGGCAAAATATATTTTATACCAGATGGCGAGACGGTTGAAATTCAGAATTATAGTGCTGTAGCTCTGACGCCGATAGTTATAAACGTTATTAAGGCGTATGCAGCGGAGTTTCAGATTCCGATGGTTGCACGGCATAAAAATTGGCGTAGCACGGATTTATCCGCACCAAAAAGTCGGTTGACTGACTTGACAAAGCTCGAGATTACAGCGGGCGATAAAGTGGTAAAGATCTATACATTGGGGCGAAAAAGTGCTACTATTTGTGCGCTCGATAACCTGATGCGCCGAGCAATGCGTAATGCGGAGGACACCTGTGTATTGATTCATCTCTATAATTTAAAATTTCCACGTCAAAGTGCGCTAGAAGCGATAAATAAGCGTCTCAAACATCATGCTAGCAAAACCGAAATTCACCTAGTTTACAATGGCGAATACTGGCAAAAATTACAATAGTTAGACAATATGTTGCAATTAAAACGGTGGCCCGCTCCTGTAATGAGGCGGTGGGTCACTTTCCGATTAGAGAGGAGAATGAATTCTATGAAATCTGTAAAACGAAAACGTTGTTTGCCACAGTTCAACCTTAGTTTAGCAATAGTTGAGTCTGCGCTCACATCAGGAGTGCTTTCGATGTCAATCATGACACCATTTTTTAAATCAATTGGCCTCACACAGGTACAGATTTCGTTGACACAGGCTATATTTACTATCGTAGTGCTAGTGCTAAATTTTCCGGCTGGTTGGCTAGCGGATCGACTCAGCCGCAAAATGGCGAACGCAATCGGTGATTTTGGTGTTGGCTTAGCATTCTTAGCTTATTCTCGAGCGGATAGCTTTTGGAGTGCAGTTGCCTGCGAATGTGCTTTAGGCTTTCTTTTAGCTCTTAGTCAAGGTGTTGATGCTACGCTGATTCGACATTTTTCTTACAAGATTGTCAAGCTCGCACGTGGCGCAGATTCTCCGGATCTCGAAGAATATCAGAAACAGGCATTCTCTAGTAACAACGCCAAAAATGCCACCTGGAGCTACATTGCGACCGCAATCGTACTGCTCCTCGGTGCCCCAATCGGCGCTATCAGCTTCCGTTTGGCAATTGCACTTTCTGGAGTACCGTATTTTATTGGTGGCATTGTTAGTCTTTTGATGGTTGACGATAGCCCTAAGCTTCAGCCTAAACATCGCAATCCTTTTTGTGATATGGCAAGAATTATTAAATCAAGTATTCATAATCGTCGACTTGCCATCCGGATTTTGGCCTTTGCTAGCGGTCGCGAAATGACCCACGCTATTATCTGGGTGTTTACACCAATGTTGCTCTATGCTGGCGTCCCACTATCAATCGTATCTATGTCTTGGGTAATCAATTCTGGAGCCTGCCTGCTAGGTGCAAAAATAGCTAAAAAGTTCGCACCAAAGCTGCAGGATTATCAAAAAGTTGCTATTCCAGTTGTATTAGTCGGAGTTTCTATGGCTATCTTGAGCATCAAAATCAACCTTTTCACAGTTTGTTTCTACTGGTTGATGGGAATTGTCCAGGGCTGGACCCGCGTAATGCATTTGCCGCTAGTTCAAGAACATGTCACTGACGACGAGCAAACTTCGGTCGTCTCTCTAGCGCATGTATTAGGACAGTTGATTTATATACCTGTAACCATTCTGGTTGGAGCTTGCGCCGACATTGATTTGCGCTTGGCACCGCTAGCTACTCTGATTATTTTCATGCCACTAGGTATTTTTGTCAGCAATCAACTACGCCGCGAACCATGCAAAAACCATTGACAAAATTAGAAAAGTGTGATACAATGGAGATATAACCTAAATTCAGAGGTTATAGTAGCTGATGTTTTTGATATTGGTTGGACGATAATCCAAGGATATAAGGAGGGCAAAAATATGGCAAAAAATGGAAGGATAAAGGCATATCGTATTAAGAAAGCAACCCGTTACCTGGAGCTGCTTTTGGAGCTAAGTGGAAATTTCTGCCGGGAATACGGTTTTCCAGAAATTCCCGAAGCAGATATTTATCAGGAGCCGGCGCAGACTTTTCTGCAAAAGCTGCAGGCGCGCTGGAGACGGGGAAACACTCCTACTATTATACTGGAAAGCTGGGAAGGCAAGTCAGATTACTATCTCTGTAATCTCCAAGCTTTACAGGGGCAGGCTTCAGACTGGGATTTTGTTGAAAAAATCTGCCGAGAATACGAGTTACCGGCGCGGGCACGGCTACGGTTTTTGTCTTATCGTGAGCGCATTGCGATGGCGGACGATATTCTGCAGAGTATGCAAGAAGCTTCGACTATTGCGAAGCAGATTGAGCAGAATGAGGATAATCGTGCCGCTATTGAATTTCAACGGCGTGAGCTGGAAGATAATCCGTCACCAAAGTTGGTCTCACCGCGACGCAAGTATAATCGGCAGATCGAGGATCTACACCTGCAGAGTTATGAGTTAGAGTGTGTGCACGAGCAGTTACAGCTTTGCTTAGATAAAGCCTACCTGGAATATCGGGCTAAGCTGGCGCGGGTGTACTTGCCGGACGACTACGATAAGTCTAGGCTGCTCTACTCGCCGGAGGGTCACTATCTCATTGGCTATCAACCATTTCCGTTTGAGCGAGCGTTTGAAGGCGGCAAGGAGCAGGCTATCGCCGAGGCATTAAAATTGCGTCGGGCTCTCAAAGCCGACAAGTTCCGTCTGCGACAGAATCAGTTTGCTGCAGTCTCGTAGATTGCGCCTTTCAATTGTACTTTATAAAAAACTCTCACCGAAGATATAGCGGCGGGAGTTTTTACGTGGTTCCAAAACTTAGAAAACTATGTTACACTAAAAGATAAGGAAAACAAGGAGGCAGTGAGCGTGAAAAACCTGTATTTAATCGCAGCAGTGAGTGAAGATAGAGGTATTGGCAAGGATAATCAGCTAATTTGGCACTTCAAGCAGGATATGAAATTTTTCCGTGATACTACTATGGGAAATATCGTAGTGATGGGTGGCAACACTTTTCGCTCGCTTGGCTTCAAGCCGCTTCCGGGGCGTGAGAATGTGGTTTTGACGCGTGGCCAGATTAACAACGCAGCAGTAAAAACCTTTGCTGATTTGGAATTACTCAGAACTTATCTGGAGCAAACTACCAAGCCGGTTTTTGTGATTGGCGGCGCTAGCCTTTACCAAGCTTTCCTACCCGAAGCAGAAAAGCTCTATCTTACCGAGGTGAAGGCGGCTCGCTCAGCAGAAGTTTATTTTCCAGAGTTTGACCACTCAGAATATGACAGAATAATACTTGATAAGGGTATAGAAAATGGCATCGAATTTGAAATTTGTGAATATACCTGCAAACATTAAAACTAACCGCTATCTGGACTATGCTGCCACTTCACCGCTACTTCCAGAGGTAAAGGAGGCGATGTGCCAAGTTTTTACTGCGGAAATCGGTAATGCTTCTAGCCTACACTCTTTTGGGCAGCGGGCAAGACGGCTACTTGAAGATGCGCGCATAAATATTGCAAAAATAATCAATGCAGAACCAGAAGAAATTGTCTTTACCTCTGGTGGTACAGAGGCTAATAACACGGTAATGCATATTTTTGCTGGGCAGAATATTGCAGTTTCGGCAATTGAGCACCCCTCGGTCTTGAAATCAGCTGAGTATTATGCTAAAAAATGTGAGATTTTAGCGGTAGACAGTGTTGGCAGGGCTGATTTGACTAATATATCAGAGGATATAGACCTGATTTCAGTGATGCTAGCGAATAATGAAGTTGGAACAATCCAGCCGATTGCGGAGTTTGTGCAATTAAGCAAAAAACACGCTAAAAACAAGGCTAAAATGCATGTAAAATTTACAACACCTAGTGTGGAAAACTGTCATAATGATGTTGTAAAAAACACAACGGTACAGAGCAAAAATACTAAAAATGGCGTTGTTAAAATTACAACAGATAAGCAAGATGATTTCCTAAAAAACGTTGTAAAAAATACAACAAAACCTCACGAAACTTATTTTCATAGTGATGCTACGCAAGCTCTAGGTAAAATACCAATCGATGTCAAAGCTCTGGGTGTGGATTATCTAACGATTTCCGCGCACAAAATTGGTGGACCGGTGGGGATTGGCGCATTATATGTGCGCCAAGGTGCACCATTTAAGCCTCTCATGCTGGGTGGGCATCAAGAAGAAGGTCGGCGTGCTGGGACGTCAAATGTGGCAGCGGCAGTTGGCTTTGGTGTGGCCGCAAAACTGGCTCTGGAGCGCCAAATTTGGCACATTTATAATACTCGGGTTGGGGAATTGCGCAATCAGCTCGCAGCTAGAATCACCAGGGCGATTCCTGACGTAGTCGTGAATACTCCAGAGGTTGCTTGCTTACCTCATATTCTAAATGTTAGCTTTTCGGCTGCTGAAGGCGAATCAATTCAGTTATATTTAGATTTGGCCGGAGTAATGGTTTCTACCGGCTCTGCCTGTGCTGCTGGTGATTTAGCGCCCAGCCCCGTCATGATGGCCTTGCACCATGATGCTGAGCTAGCTCATGGAAGTGTCAGGTTCTCTCTAGGGCTAGAAACGACTTCAGTAGACATTGACTATATTATGCAAATATTGCCAGATATTGTAAATAAACTGCGAGGAATCAGTACGATTAAATAGCATGAGTGGTTTAAAAGCGCTGTAGGTAATGAAAGAAAATACCAAATATCTTAAGATGTATATCGTCTGATTGCTAGTATTCTATATACTAATCATGATTCATTTATCACCTAAAACTACGTTTCTAGGTGGATAAATCATACTATTTTTCTTTTTGCTATAATACTTTTCCCGGCGAAAA
>CAZVTE010000081.1:0-5295 GCA_964629705.1 uncultured Candidatus Saccharibacteria bacterium
CAAGTGGTCATGCGTCAGATTCGTAAATACTGCCACCTCAATTGGCACCCCCAACGTCCTAAATTGTGCCAATGCATGCGATGTCACCTCTATCACCAAAAACTCCGCTCCTGCATCCGCAATCGCTCGCATCCGCTTATCCAAAATCCCCACCGACTCCGTTGTCATGTGTTGAATCTGAGGATGCAAAATCCGCGCATCCAGATCATCTGTTTCGTCTAAAGACAGCCTAAGAGAAGCATTCTTAGACGAAGTTATCTTCGAGGAGATGCTAGGAGGATTCGAAGTCCTTAGAGACTGCTCAGAATGAGTATCCCTAGACGGGATTATCTTCGAGGAGATGCTAGGAGAGTTCGAAGCGCGCAAAGGAGACGTACTTAAGGTACGTTGACTGCGCACTGGAGAACTCGACAACGCAGATTCCGAAGAGAAACCGTCTAGGACGCCTCCCCAGCCAACTGTAGTTAATAACCCGCACCCCCTCCCACTCTCCACTAACATCTTCCAGATCATAAAGCTAGTGGTTGTTTTACCATTCGTCCCCGTCACGCCAATCACCCGCAAGTTCTTAGCTGGCCAATCATATTTCCTACCATAACGTACCGCCTGCAAATAATGCCACGGCAACACCGCTTGATTATAAAATGGCAATTTCATTAGTTTTGACTTTACACTCATACTCTCTTTATTATACCACCTCCCAAGAAAAATACCCTCAACTCACTTCAGAATCGAGGGAATCACGAATCAAGGGTATTTCTCGCGCAAATTATTAAGTTAAGCAACCCGCTCAGCCAAACTTATAATCGCCCTAAACAAGATTAGTAAAAACTCAGACATTTCTTTGAGCTCCCCATACACTAAGCGCAAATCCATAATTGTATCCTCAATTTCATCGCTTAGCGACTCTATTTCGCCAAAAAGCTCCGTAATTAAATCTGACGCCGCTATCGCCCAACTGTAATCATCCTTGCAATATACACCTTGATACTCAGCCTCAAATGTCTTCTCACCGACTCTCACTAGCGCATCCTCATAAGTTAATTTTACATAGACTACACTTGCTTCCGTAGTCTCATATCCCAGGTGAACATTATCTTTTACTAAACTAATAAACTCGGTCATTCTCAGCACCAGCCCATCTCAAATGAGCTTATCCTTTCTTTATTTTTCTAACCCCAGTTCGTTCAAAACTACTCTACTAAAGCACTCCTCTAGTAGTTCTCTCATTATATCATAATTATGCATAGCAATCAATATTTTCCATATATATTCCTAAAGATTTCTATACTATACATAAGTATTATAGAGAAAAAACTT
Organism: uncultured Candidatus Saccharibacteria bacterium; assembly: GCA_964629705.1. Lineage (GTDB taxonomy): Bacteria > Patescibacteriota > Saccharimonadia > Saccharimonadales > Saccharimonadaceae > Nanosyncoccus. Next base: position 1,321 of record CAZVTE010000081.1, read on the forward strand.
CATTTTTGTCCAAAAATACCATTTACTTTATTTCGCTCATATGCTATTATAATAGAGTAATTAAAAAATATATACAATAGCACTTTACTTAATCTAACTATGTTGTAAACATAACCGCAATCAACTTTACACCACAGATGAGTTCACTGTCTATACCTTCTTATCTCTAGTTGTTTGGTAGAATGCAGGGCAAAAAGACACCCATTCCTTTTTGCTCTGCATCCTGTTAAACAGCCATACAGGAAGAGCTATAACATCTTTGCTGTCGGCGATTTCTTTGCCAAAGCTTGATCAAAAGTCCACAATGGTTCCGCCCCATTGAGTGCTGCATACACTGACAGACAGCAATCATTAAACGACAAGCTCGGATTCTGTACATACATCGGAAAAACTTGGTCAAATAAAGCCCTATTATAATTAAACCACGACATCTCTAGTATTGCGCTTAAAGAGTCAATAATTGATTTACGACTCCAATCCTTACCCTGCAAAACATGCACCACCTCCGTCACTGCTAAATCCGCTACATCATAGGTCACACCCATGCGCATCAACATATCCTGTATTCTCATACATTGCTCTGGAACATCCTTCAACACCAACCGTAAAATAATATTGGTATCCACCGACTCTCGCGTTCTAAACACCATATTTCTCCTTATAATAAGCTTTAGTTTCTGGTAAACTGTCAAAATACTCACGATACTGCCTCGCCGTCCAACCCTTCGTCATTTCATTAAATCTTCTCTGTTCTGGCGTCATCTTTGCTTCCTGCTCAATCCGTATTCTATCTAGCTCCGCCAACATCGCTTCAATCTGCTCCCTACGCGACATCATCTTCTTAATCACAATCTCGTTACCTTGCTGCACAAACTCGATTGACTCACCAACCCCCACCCCCAGAGCTTTCCTCACCGCCGCCGGCAATGTAATCTGGGAACTCTTCGAAAGTGTCGCTGTTGCTATATGATCATCCATAGTTTTACACCTTCCCTTGAACTTTTATCTTCCCTTGAGTATAACAAACCTCAAGGGAGAAATCAAGCCCCTTGAACCATTTTTATTCAAGGGAGTAACTATATCTCAAGGGAAACAGAAAGACACTTGAATCAAAATTCTCCCTTTAACTATGCAAAATCCTTTGAATAGTCATATTTCCCTTGACAACGAAATATCCGAAGAGGAGCAAAATTATTAGCAGTCAGGGCTTGTCAGTGCTAACATTCTATGCTAATATAGAGGTAGGAAGGAGTTATACATATGAAATTAAACCCATTACATGATATGGTGATCGCTTTTAAAGAGCAGCCTCTAGAACAAACAAAATCCGGCATTCTGCTAGGTCAAGCAAAGGAAACCCCAGCTTATGCGGTCGTTGAATCAGTTGGTCCAGATGTCAAAAATGTAAAAGCTGGCGACAAAATCGTGTTTAAGCAGTATTCCACCACAGAAATCAAAATTGACGACACAGACTATATTCTCGTAAAAGAAGAAGATGTGCTCGCTACACTTTAAGCCGACAAAATATTACTCAAGGAGTTTTTATGAAAAAGATTTTTTATACCAATGAAGCCCGCGAGAAAGTCCTCTCTGGCGCAAAACAATTATACGATGCGGTCAAAGTTACTTTTGGACCGAAAGGTCAAAACGTAGTAATTGAAAAATCTTACGGCGGACCAACCATTACTCATGATGGTGTCACTGTTGCCGAAGCAGTCGATTTAGGTTCTACCGAAGAGAATCTCGGAGAACAAGTTGGCGCTCAACTTATCAAGTCTGCTGCTCAGAAGCTCAATAAAGTCGCTGGTGATGGTACCACGACTGTCACGGTTTTAACTTACAATATTCTAGCTGAAGCTAATAAGCTTATCGCTGCTGGCGTCAACCCAATGGAACTTCGCAAAGGCATCGAAGAAGCTGGCGCAGAAATTATCGCAGGTATCGAAAAAGCCGCTGAGAAAATTGATGGTAACGACAAAAAAGTTGCTGAAGTTGCCTCTATCTCTGCTGGAGACGCCGAAATTGGCAAGCTCATTGCTGATGTAATCAGCAAAATTGGCAAAGATGGTATTGTCACCGTTGAGCAAGGCCAGGGTCTTGAAATGGAGCAAGAGATTGTCGAAGGCTTTACTTATGATAAAGGCTATTCTTCACCATTCTTTGTTACTGATGTTAATCGCCAAGAGGCAGTTTTTGAGAAGCCTCTCGTGCTACTTACCGACAAGAAAATCTCTAGCGCTCAAGAATTACTGCCAATCCTAGAACAATGTGCTGGTTCTGGCAAGAAGGACCTTGTGATTATTGCTGAAGAAGTCGAGGGTGAAGCTCTCTCTGTGCTCGTTTTGAACAAGCTCAAAGGCGTATTCAACACCTTGGTACTTAAAGCTCCAGCTTTTGGTGACCGCCGCAAAGAAATCATGGAAGATATTGCCACCCTCACTGACGCTACCGTAATTTCTACCGACAAGGGAATGAAACTCGAAGAAGTCGGCATGGAAGTGCTCGGTTCTGCTGGTAAAGTCATTGCCACCAAAGACGAAACCACCATTATCAAAGGTGCTGGCAATAAGAAAGCTGTCGAAGAGCGTATTGAACTGATTCAATCTCAAGCCAAACTAGCCAAATCTGACTACGAAAAAGAAGAACTAGAGAAACGTGCTGCTGCCCTCTCTGGCAAAGTTGCAGTTATCAAAGTTGGCGGCGCTTCTGAGACTGAAATTGACGAAAAGAAATTCCGCGTTGACGACGCTGTTGCTGCTACTAAAGCCGCACTCGCCGAAGGTATCGTTGCTGGTGGTGGCGTCACCTTAGTAAACCTTGCTGCCAACATGAAAGCCGACAGTGATGGTGCTAAAATTGTCAAAAAAGCTTTGACCGCTCCATTCATTCACATTATGGAAAATGCTGGCCTCAATTCCCAAGCCTTGCTAGCCGAAGTGGAAAAAGCCAAGCCCGGTCAAGGTATCAACGTCATGGAGCCAGAAAAGGGTCTCGTAGACGTTAAAAAAGCTGGTGTCATCGACCCTGCAAAAGTCACCAAAGAAGCTATTCAAAGCGCTACCAGTATTGCCGCCACTGCAATCACTATGGGTGCATTGATTGTCGATGTTCCAGAAAAACAAGCTCCAGCTGCTCCAGATATGGGCGGTATGTACTAAACGACTGCCTATCAACTGCTTCATGCTAAAGAGAATCCTCCAGCGGGGATTCTCTTTTTATAAGATATAATTATATACTAGCGAGCAAGACAACGGATGGGGCTTGCGTAATAACGTACAGCCTCCACTGCCGGTCTTACGTTATCAAGTCCACTGAAATCAAAATAACAACCGTATTCTGCAGACATTTCAGTACCAGTCCAATAAACACCGCTACCGCCAACACCCCTCCAGACACGTGCTCTAGGATTCACGTATCCAGTTCGCAAAAAGTATAACGGACTGGAGGTGAAAATTTTAACCGAGCCTTCAGCTCCATAGACTTGTAGTAGGTTACCATAAGAACTACTTCCTGTATTTGTTGCCAATTGCCAGTTCTTTGGACAGATACTGCCAGTTTTATAATTAACATTTCCAGTCATGCCTGTACCAGCGGTGGCCGTAAGAAACTGATAGTGGTTACCGATATGATAATGCATATTTTCTGGAGCATTATCATAAACTTCTAGGCGAGTGCACTCTTGATTAATTGGCGTAGTGCCGGTAGGAATATTATCGCAACCAGCGCTATTCGTGGCTGAATCTGTAATCATGTAATCACCCATATCCCAGCTATATGTCACCGTATTAGTTGCACCATTAGTAGGGTTGAAATCATTATCCTTAATTGTCCCCACCGGCGGATACGTACTACTCGCATTCCAGTCCTGCTCAATATCAGTATCACTAGCGCTGAGTCCAGCTGTAGTAATATCTAAGTCTAGATTCTGTGTCATCCAGCAATTACCATCAGCAAGCTTCGACACCCAGTACCATT
>CAZVTE010000082.1:0-5259 GCA_964629705.1 uncultured Candidatus Saccharibacteria bacterium
ACTCCGCCCTAAAGTGCGTGCTACCGCCTGCACCTAGCCTAGCACAAATTGAAAATAATTAGCAAGCATGAGCTTGATTAGAAACCCACCACAATTCGCTATAACTCGCCCCAATTCTTCCCCATGCTCACATCCACTTTCAACTTCACTGCCAATTCCGGAGCGATATTTTCCATCGTGCTCCGCAAAATCTCCGCCACTTCATCCTTTATTAGCTCCGAACATTCCACAATCATCGAATCATGCACCTGCATAACCAATCTGGCATCTTTAGGTAACAATTTATCTACCAAAATCATCGCCTTCTTCATTAAATCAGCCTCCGTTCCCTGAATTGGCATGTTCTGTGCTGCTCGCTCCGCCCCTGCCCGAACAACAAAATTACTCGATTTTACATCTGGAGTCGGCCTCCTACGACCAAAATAAGTCTCTACATAGCCCTCTTCTCTCGCCTTAGTCAAAGTCTTCTCTAAATATTCCTTAATTGGTTTTCTCAACTCAAAATAATTATCTATAAACTTTTTTGCGTCCTCATAATTCATTTTTGCAGCTTCCGCCAGACCCCTCACGCTCATTCCGTACAGAATTCCAAAATTAACTACTTTCGCAGCCCGACGCTGTTGCTTCGTCACCTCCTCAATTGGTACGCCAAACGCCTCCGAAGCCGTCTTGCGATGAATGTCTACATCATTATTAAAATCCTCTATCAATTTTTCATCGTTAGACAAAATCGCCGCTAACCTCAATTCAAACTGCGAATAATCTGCGCTTACCAAAATATTACCTTGATCTGCCACGAATCCTTCCCGAATCCGCTTCCCCACTTCTGTACGCACCGGAATATTCTGCAAATTCGGATTAACTGAAGAAAGTCTTCCCGTTGCCGTTACATTCTGTGTAAAAGTTGTATGAATTCTATCCTCACTATCCGCAAGTTCTGGTAAAGGTATAATATAAGTAGACAACAATTTTGCAGCTTCTCGATATTCTTTAATCTTTGCAATGATTGGATGCTGATTTTTTAACCGCTCCAGTTCTTTTGCACCCGTTGAGTACCCCTTAGCCGTCTTTTTTACTCCAGTAGTTGGCAAGCCCAAATTCTCAAACAGCACCTTAGAAAGCTGCATCGGCGAATTCACATTAAACCTTTCCCCGGCAATCGCCCAAACATCTTCTTCAAGGTCAGAAACTTCCAGAGTAAATTCTCGCTTCAGTTCATCAAAATGTCGACGATTAATCAACATCCCAATCTTTTCCATTTTATAAAGCACCGGAATCAGCGGTTCATCAAACTGAATAAAAATATTGTTCAGCTCCGGCCTCTGTTGCAACGTCTTTTTTTGCTCAAAATACGCCTCTTGCTCATTACCATGTTCCACGTTCCGATCAAGTGGATTTAGCAAAAACGCACCCTGTCCCAAATCCCAAAAATCCGCCCCCTCAAGAATCTTATTGGCAATCTCCTCACGTTCATGCATTAGCTTTTTTACATCCCAGCTCACAATCACTCCGCCAGACGTCGCCTTACCGTCATCGACCACTTCTACTGCCACCTCTGGCAGATTCAGTCCTGCCTGTTGTCGCTTTGAAACATCCTTCTCTTGCATATCACCATCATCACCGCTCATCCTTCGCAGAGTCCTATCGAATTTAGTAATCAACGTCTTAAACTCTAGACTTCTAAGTGCTGCGATAATCTTATCTCTATCCACTACTAAATCTGGCAAACTATCTAACCCTACCGGAGCATCAAACATAATTTTAGCCAACTGGTAAGACATCCGCGCACTTTCCTCACCCCGCTCCAATTTCATCCTCGTTACACCGCTAATATCATTAAGATGCTCATAAATTCCATCCAGGCTTCCATACTCGCCCAAAAGCTTCGCCGCCGTCTTCTCTCCTATCCCCGGAACTCCTGGAATATTATCCGAAGAATCACCCTTAAGCGCCTTTAAATCCAGAAACTGCGGTTTCAAAATACCGTATTTTTGCTCCAAAGCCACGATATCAATTTCCTCAAGCTTAGAAAACCCCTTCAAAACTCGATACATCTTCGTATGCTCATCTACAATTTGCAACATATCAAGATCAGAAGATATAATATAAGTTTCATAATCACCTTCTTCTTCCGCTTGCCGTGCTAATGTACCAATAATATCATCTGCCTCAAATTCATCGCATTCCACAAAACTCCAGCCCAAAGCCAAAATCAACTCCTTGAGGTATGGAATCTGAGCGTAAAAATCCTCTCCCGGCTTCACCCGCCCAGCCTTATATTCTGTAAACAGCGCCTTGCGCTTCGCCGTGGACGTCTTCGAATCCCAAGCTACCACTACTTTTGTCGGCTCAAGCTGTTTCACTAGTTCCATTGCTATCGCTGCAAAACCATACACGCCACCGGTAGGCACACCATCGCTAGTACTCAATGCCCCCATTGCATAATATCCCCGATAAAAAATCGACTTGCCATCAATAATTACTAGTCTCTTTTTGCCTCCGTTCATATCCCTATTATATCACACCTATTTCAAAGAAACTACCCTTTTTAGCTTCTAGCTATTCATTTTATATCATATATGATATAATTAACAAGCATGAACTCTGTTATTTTTCTCCCTGTAATATCTCATGTATGATATATTCATAACTAAAAAGTTTTCAACTGCCTCAACTTTGAAAACATTTTATAGCCAATTTTACCCTTCTTGACAATATTGATAAATTATCGCAATCATTTCCTTTACACCATCAGTCGCATTTCGATAACAGAGATGCTGATAGGCCACATCGCCAAATTGCTCAAAGTTTCTTACAATCAAAGCATGCAAAAAACCTTGCGTAGCATTTTCCACCCCCTTAAAGTCAATCACCACATCACACTCTAACTCCAGCTTTGGCAGGATTTCCTCATCTCTCACTTTACAAGCAATTCTTTTATCGTCAGCTAAAATACCAACTCCAAAATCCGTCAATCGCACTACCGTTCTTCTCATGACAACCTCGGCTCCTTCAAGTTCATATATTTACGCTCGTACACCGCATCTGCATACGCAACACTCACGTCATTCAAAAAGTCCTGTACCTCTGGCGCACTAGATACAAAATCCTTCTGAAAGTTCGGCTCAATCATACCATCCTCTATTTCTTCCGTCATATCCCCGTTTAGAGAATCTAAAGAGATATCAAGCGCTACAAGCGTCCCCTGAAATGGCGTCACCTCATTAGTCTCGCTATGCGCATCCATAGTCGGGTCGCCCTTCAAACGCCTCTTCAAGCGACGATCCCCTTTCAGTAAAGTAAACTCTGCCGTACCACTATATATTGACAAATAATCTCTTGTAGTCCTCGCTAAAGATTTAATCATAAAAAGTCCATTACCAGCATTAGTATCAGAGCTTCTGTCCATATTTGCATCCATCGCTACTCCTGGCGTAAGTGCAAGATGGATTGCTTCTAAATCGTTCCTTGGATGCCACTTTTCATCCAAACTCCCCCACATTCCTTCACCTGTATCGCAGACTGCCAAGCTCACCTTATTTGACTTTTTATAATACTGTGCTGCAATCACAACACCATCGACGCTATTAGAATAGTCTAAAGCGTTACTTATCAACTCATTTAGCACAATTTTCACCAACATCGACTGCCCCTCTTCCAATCCCAGCCGCAAAACCAACGTATCCAAAAGTTCATTTTTTTCTTGATAACTGCGAATCAATGTAATTGGAATAAAACGACCTTCATTCTCCTCTTTCGATTTTTTAAACGGAGATTTTGTTCTTAAAAACTGAAATAACTCCATTCTCTCCAAAACATAAGCACAATCTGGTATCTTACCCGTAATTTCCGAATTCCATTTTCCAACCTTCAATGCCAAAGCTGCCGCCAACACCAAATTAGCTGGATGTACCGCAAACCAACGCTCATTTACGAAAATTTGCAGAATATCTGGCTCCGATAAATCCAAATCCTCTACAAACCCCCGAAAATTACGTAAATTTCCTCTATTGGAAAAATATATTTTCATGTTTTAATTGTATCAAATACTTTACAAAAAGTCAAGAATATAGGTAAACATAAACGACATATGCTCGTTGCCTTGCATCAAAGAGAAAATCCTTGACTCTTCACATCTATCACCTCACTTAAAATCACACTACGCCTCCAGACTGTATCATAAGCTATATAGTTTTCCGCACCGGCACTACCATTCCAGGTACGCCCATCACTATTTGCGTTGGCTAAATTTGCCGCGCCAGCAAATAGGATTCCGAAGCAAGCATTATAAAACGGCGTCTGAAAAGCATTACTCGATATTTCAGAAGGATTGTAGCTGTAATAGTATCCACTACTGTCCTTTTCCTCAAACCTATAGCCATACCGACTTAACATTATTTACATGCATTAAGCAAAAATCCGCCTATTTCAAGCATAATAGAATTAAAATGCGGTTATATAGCACTTTTCTTAAAACTCTTCTGCTAATACTAATAAATTACCTCTAGTAGTAAATTGATTACTTTTATGCTAAAATAGCTTATTCTGAAGCGCTAAAATAACCTCATTTTAACGCTAGCACTTGAAATTTGCCCTTCCTATGCGAGCTAGAGGAAATATGCAGTATGAGAGCGGTTTGGAGCTAAAACGCATAGAAAAGGCAAAATTTGCATCCCGAAGGCTGTTTTTAAGACTATTTCAGGATAATTTTATCAAAACTCCCCCAAAAATCTTGTAAAATTGGGAAAGTTTAAGAATTAGTTTTTAGTTAGCGGGCAAGACAACGAACGGAGGCGCCAAGCTGATGGTCGCTAGAGAAGGAAGGATATGTATAAACATCATTAAAATGGAAATGATAGGCATTGGAGACAGAAGCACCGGCTGTACTAGACCAGTAATTACCGCTAGTAGAGATAGCTCTTAGTGAACCAGGATCGAGATCAAGCGCTCCCTCGCGAAAGAAGAAAAGCGGTTCTGTTACAATATTATAATTTTCGTTACTAAGTTTACTCTGCAATCCATATTTTTCCAATAAGTTATAGAACGAGCCGCTGACACCATTATTAACTTCGCCACTCAGCGGCAATTTCCACCCTTTCGGACATATTGAAAATGGAGCATTACTATTTTCTGCTGTATTTGCACCGCTCCCCGCCGTTGCTGTATTCCACTGGTAGTAGTTGCCAAGAAGGTAATGGGCATCGTATTCACCGCCTTTTGATAAACCATTATAATCGTTAGGCTTGACTGACACAATTG
>CAZVTE010000083.1:0-5239 GCA_964629705.1 uncultured Candidatus Saccharibacteria bacterium
AATAAGCCTATTTTAGTATTAGAGCTTAAAAATAGCCTTTCTGGAGCGAGATAAAGAGAAAGTGCGGTATGAGGGCGGAAACTCGCAAGGACCTTACCACAATCTTAAAAACACCCTCTAGAGCCATTTTCCAGCTAGCGCACGTTCACGCACTAACCGCATCATTCGCTCAGCATTCTGTGCATTTTTACGAACACAATCGCCGAATACAAAAATTGGGCGTGCTTGACGGCGAATTTTAACCTTGCGGCGCAGTTCTTTGCTTGCCTGATAATTCTCTAACATCGCCTCGCAAATTACATTACTCTCCAAATCCATAAAATCTGCAGCTTCGTCCAGATAGCAGCTTTCTCCCCAGTCGATTATGCCAGTGGCATTATTCTCATTCACGATAATATTGCCTTCGCTCAAATCACCATGTGAAAACACTAATTTTTCACCCAACGTTACTAGATTGTGTGGTAAATCTTGCATCATAATTTCGTCAAGGCGATTCATTTCTGATTTGTTAAAGTAGTTCTGCATCAAGGCGCGAGAAGCATTATACCGTTGCTGCCAATTTTTAAGCTCCAATGCAACTGACATCTTTTCACTACTATTTGGTTTTGCTGAATGCAATTTTTTAAGAGCCAAACCAATCTTAGCACCAGTAGCTTCTTCTTTTGTCTTATGCGCATATATTTTCTCACCCTTAACACCATACAGTCCCAGATACTCGCCAGTCTCCGACTGCCAACCAACTTTAGGCGTGGCCACCCCAAGATTGAGGCTATTGATATAATCTAGTTGCTGGACCTCCACGCTATAATCCACATCTTGATACCTACGAAATTTAAAAACGATTTCGCCGTCTCGAATTAGGTAAGCTCGACTCTTATAGCCCTCATCGCAAAACTTAATCTGACCCCTCTCAGCTCCCGTAATACTTATAACTGTTCTAATTTCTGCTTCCATGTAATTACTCCATATCGATGTCAAGCGTGACCAAATACTTATATTCTGGATAGACCCGCTTGAGTTGCTGAACAACTTTCTCATCTATTCCAGTAGTATGATAATGCTCAATTGGCACTTCCAAATCAAAGAAAATCGTCTGGTCTCGATCGTCTACATAAAAACCGTGCGTACTACTGATTTCTGGCGTCTTAGAAATTATCTCTTCCAGCCGAGCACGCATTTGACGGTGTTTCTCACTAGTAGTATTGTCAGCATATACTCCTACGGTTAGCAAGACACCAAATTCCGTAAAAATACAATGAGCAATCTCGCGGGTCAACCGATGCAATTCCTTGGCGGTTAGAGTATCTGCCACTTCTATATGCACAGAGCCAATCAAACTATTTGGACCATAATTATGCAAACGCAAGTCATAAGCACCTTTAACTTCTGGAAAATTACAAATTACCCGCTTAATCTCCTGTGCCAGCCCCGCATCAACCGTAGTCCCGAGAATATCCTCCAAAGCATCACCCAGGATTTCCAAGCTTGACCGTAAAATAAAAATCGCAATCAGTACACCTAGATAGCCATCGATACTCACCTTAAACCACAATGCTACAAAAATACCTACTAGAGTGGAGAATGACAAAACTGCATCCCAGAGTGCATCTATACCTGAGGCTACCAAGCTCCCAGAATCCAACTGTTCCCCTTTGTGCTTGACATACTTACCTAATATAATCTTTGTCAACACTGCGCCAGCAATCACAATAACGCTCGCCACAGAATAATCCGCCAGTTCTGGTTGAAAGATTTTAGGAATCGACTCGATTAGCGCCATTACTCCAGCCACCAGCACAATAGCACCGACCACTAGAGCACTCAAATATTCATACCGTCCATGACCATAAGGATGTTCTTTATCGGGGCGGCGACCAGCTAGCTTTGCGCCAGCTATAGTTACTGCTGATGACAGAACATCGGTTAAGTTATTTACCGCATCAAGCACGATAGCAATCGAGCCAGCAATTAGCCCTACCGCCAGCTTGAATCCCACCAAAAACAGATTGGTAACAATCCCAATAATACTGGTTTTGACGATTTGTTTTTGCCTCTCCATGTCACACCATTGTAACAAATTTTACAGTTTTGTTCAAGCGCTCCAGCAAAAAGAGCCGTTAAAAACGGCTCTTAGACAAAAAGTGCGGGATAGAGTGGGATTTTTGCCAAAGGTAAAGGTTATTTCAGGCGAGCGACGTCCTTATACTTCAGAATACACTTCCAATAAGCGCCATTATGATAAACTGCTCCGCGAAATGTCGCCGTACCAGTAGCGGTGTCAATCTTCAGATTAGTGACGTACCGCTGCGCCTGTTCTTCGCTGAGCGACACGTAATCAATAGATTTAACGCCCATAGTGCGATCATAATTATTACGACCGCACTCGATCGACACGGTTAGCCGCTCACTATGCGGGCTATGACCAAGTGCCAATACCATCTGTTGTTCGCGGTAGACCTTGCCGTTCATAGCGGTATATTTTATAGATTCCGGCTCACCGCAATACTCAGTAAAATCTACATAGTTATTAATCTCGTTACCTTCCTTTAGAATCGGAATGATAATTGTTGCGCCATAGACATCCCTCTTTTTAATCGTATCTTTTGCTTGCACTGATGTCGCTGACATAAAAGCAAATATTAAAGCAAACATTAAAGCAACTATGTTTTTTCCAAATTTTCTCATGAAATTTCCCCCTTCAATGACTAACAAATGCGCGACCTTTAACTTTGACAAAACTCCCGTTTTTTAATGAACACTAGATTCATTTCAACTCTAACTCTTTTAGTATACTACAAACTATCCTTGATTGTCAATACTAAAATCATATTCTCCCATTTTTTTACTATTTTTACTAATTTCTGGCAAAAATGTGAAAATGCTATTGACTTTTTGCATAATGTGTGCTATAATAGAAAGATGAGCTATGCTTATGCGCCTAATTGAGTTAATTATTCGCTTGCGCATGATTAAAGATTTCTTCAATTTCGCGCGCCAAAGTCGGGTCGATGTTGCCATTCTTATCTGGAATTACAGAGTTGATTGGATGTCGATTGAAGTAAAAGCCATATTTATCAGCGATTTTCTGCGAAGCTTTAGTGCTTGCATAGCTGCTACGTTCTTCTTCTGATAGTCGCTCGCCGTCCAGACGTATTTTTGCAGCCTTTCTCGCAGCGGCCGTAAATTCTTGAGCATAGTCCGCTTTTACCTGTTCAATTTCTTCATTACTAAATTGTTCTGGATTATCGCGTGCAAGCATATAGACTTGCTTACGCGTCACCACAATCGTGGCAACATTATTTCTACTCAGGAACGATGAAATATCCGTATTAGAAAAAGCATTTGACGAAGTCGGATGTGTATGTAAATGAATAGTTGGCAGTCCCTGAGATTTGATCTCTTTTGCAGTTTGTTGAGCTTCCAGAGATTGGCTAACCCTACCAGCACTATAACTAGTATAATCAAGTATCTTAGTACGGACGCCATCAACAATAGTAAAAGAGGCTGCTACTTCATAAGGTTCAGTATGGGCATTCTTCATCCAGTCGTAAATATTGTCACCATGATCAGTGAAGTCGAACTTCTCAGTATTGCGCGAGAGATGGTTCTTAGATTCGTCAATCTTAGCCGCACTATTCTCATCGGCTTTATTCACTACAGTATAGTCCAGTTTTAATATTTCAGTAGTGCGATTAATAATCTGGTTATGATTATCTGAAATAATCGAAAGTCGTTCTGGGTCATTCTTTTTGGTCGCTCTCGCCTCCGCAGCTACTTCTTTCTTTGCAATCTTATATGCATCAAAAATTTCATTAGAATCAGGCCATTCTTTACCAGCCTTACCGAGCGTAAACACATAATCATCGGTTACTAGAACAACCTTATTGACATCATAATTAGCAGCGTTATTGATATCTGAATCGCTAAAAGTTCTATTAGTATTAACCTTATTCGTAATCATAGTATGACCTTTTGTGCTGCCTAGTTTACCAGGCCGTGGCACCGAGCTACGCTTATATTGCGTACCCTCAAAAATCTTTTGGCCATCCTCATTAAACTCAGCATAAACGCGATATTGCAAGCCATCCATGGCATCAATCACTTCTTGCTCGGTAGTGCCGCTATCAATTAGCTCAACTTTATTTTTGGCGTTTTTTTCAATTGTGCTGGTTTTCTGAGCATTATAATCTATACCCTTCACTTCTGTTTCTATCGCAGTTAACTGGTTAGTAGTAACCGCCTTAGCACTACTAATAGCCCCACCGAGTGCCGTTGCCGCCGCTAGCGCAGCCACTACGCTGCGAGGGTTTTTGAGCGATTTTCCAATAGCTTGGCGAATCTTACTGCGTAAACCTGAGAGTAGTCCTTTTTCATTAGCCTCATCTTGCAAAACTTCAGTCTGGAGTTCATATTCTACTCCTAAATCTTCTATGGCGATCATATCTAGTCGCTCGTTAAGATCCGTCATAATATTTTCTACAGATGGCATCACCTCAACCTGTATCGGTTCACCATCTGAGGACTCAAAATCTTCTGTTACCTCCACGTGAGCTTGAGCTTCAGTGGTATTCACCTTGGCAAGTACATTCCGCCCCACGTTCTGTAGAAAATAGCGCTCTGCAGGGCCGACTACCGCCTCATGCTCTTCAAAAACTTCCATTTGGGCACCATCGACTATCTCTTGCCAAGCTATATCTACTTCTTTGTTGTCTTCACTTTTTAAACCTTCTCGGTTCATGCTTACCTCGCTTCAATTTAGAACTAATTTCACCTCCAATTTCTTATATTAGTATAGCACAAGCAGCGCCAAAACACTATTCTGAATCTAAAATTGTGAATAGAAAAATGATTACAAAAAATCGAGGAAACCTATTGCGCGTGGTTATATGTACTACAACACACAAAAAGGCGAGCTGTCTAATATTGGTCTTGAACTACTAGGTTCTATGAAAAGCCTAGCACATACACTCCTAACTAAAAAGATAGAATAGGGGTAGTCCAAAAGGAGCGGATCGACATACTTCATTGACAAGTGCAAGCTTTTGCAAGCCGAGCTCGCCAATCTTTGCAATAGGAAGACGTAGACAGGAATAACTAACATTGCCTTCTCTATATTTTAGTACAAAAACTCCCCTGCAGAATCTGCAAGGGAGTTTTTTCGTGTTAGTTCTAACTATTTAATGATAGAAGTGACAACACCAGAACCAACAGTCTTACCACCTTCACGGATAGCGAAGCG
>CAZVTE010000084.1:0-5209 GCA_964629705.1 uncultured Candidatus Saccharibacteria bacterium
GCAACTACTACCAGTGGAACACAGCGACTGCGGGGAGCGGGGGAGAAATCGTAAGCTCCGGCACAGAAGGGGATAATAATAGCTTTATGCCAAACAATGCTAAAGACTCAATTTGTCCGAAAAACTGGCAACTGCCTAGTGCAGATAGCGGGGTAGCAAGAAATGCAACTGATATTGCTAGTATTAATAATTACGCAGAGAAATATGGTAAAACTTTTACAAACTTGTTTACAAGTTATGGGTATACTTTTCCGAATGGTACAGCGCCAGATATTAATGGACTAAATAGACAAAATGAATATAATGTTGTTATAAAACCCCTCTCTTTCTCCCGTTCCGGATATATCGATCTTAGTATTGGTTCAATTAGAGACGTAGGAAATTCCAGTAATTATCATTCCAGTATAGCTACTACTGCTAACTCTAATGCCTATCGTCTTGTTTTTAACGGTGCCGATACTTACCCATCCTTCTCGGGCTACAAATGGGGTGGCTTTTCTGTACGTTGCGTTGTACGCTAATTTCAACCTCTCATTTATACAAATTCCAAACAACTGCCAAATTTTGAATCAACTCTATCCTAATATCAATTGAAATCAAAAACAGGCAGTTGTTTGTTTTTAAAAACTTATCATATTCTCAAGCACCTTCAAACTTTTTCCCGAAAATCATTATTTCCCTTGAGTCTTGATTTTCCCTTGAACTACACTACCCCCCTGAATCCATACATATTCAAGGGGAAACTTACAAAATACGTCTACAGTTCAGAAGAACAAGATTACGCCAAATCCGACGCCACTCTATTCACCTCCTCCAACGACGTAATTCCTGACAACGCTTTCAAAATCCCATCCTGTCGCATAGTCACCGTTCCCTTTTTCTTAGCAACTTTCATTACTTCTGAAGCCGTGGCACGCTCTACAATTAATTTTTGAATTTCTTCATCAACGTCAATAGCCTCATAAAGACCGGCACGCCCAGCATACCCACCGGGTGAATTCTGATCGTCAATTCCCTTTGCCAAGGTATAACTATTAGCTGTAGATAACGGCAAATTTGGATAGCCCAAATCTTCACTCACCTTTACCACCTCTTCAGTTGTCTTCGGTAACATTTCGCCAACCACCTTTTTAATCTCATTCGTTTGCATCTCACTACTCTGAAAAGTTGTGCGTTTCTTCGCCACTCTACGTACTAACCTCTGACCAATCACCGTATTCAGCGTGCTTGCAAGCAAAAATGGCTCAATCCCCATATCAAGAAGTCGTGGCAAAATACCCGCCGCCGAATTCGTGTGTAGTGTGCTAAACACCAAGTGCCCTGTCAGCGCCGCCTGTACTGCCAAATTCGCTGTTTCACCATCACGAATCTCACCTACCATTACTACATCCGGATCTTGTCGCAGAATACTTCGCAAACCCGATGCAAACGTCAGCCCAGCATCCACATTCACTTGAATCTGATTCACTCCATCCATCTTATATTCCACCGGGTCTTCAAGCGTCACAATATTAATTTTCTCACTTTTAATCCTCTTAATTAAGGCATACAAAGTTGTGCTTTTACCTGAGCCGGTCGGACCAGAAGTCAGAATCATGCCATTCGGCTTACTAATTCCGGCAAGCACTGTCCGAAGCGCTCGCCCAGTCATTCCCATTCCCTCAATTTCCATCGAAGTACCACTTTTATCTAGCAAACGAATTACCACTTGCTCACCCCATACTACCGGAGAAATAGCAATACGAAGATCCACTTCTTTATCTCCTACCAATACAGCAAACTGACCATCCTGCGGAATACGATGCTCATCAATTTTCAAATTCGACAAAATCTTGATTCTCGACACCAGCGCCGGCTCAATTGCCTTCGGTAGTTCCATCACTTTCCTTAGCACACCATCAATCCGACACCGAATAATTAATCCATCCTCTAGCGGCTCAATATGCACATCCGAAGCCTTCGACTTTACCGCATACTCCAAAATACTAGTCAAAGCTTTAGAAATTGGCGAATCCTGCGTAATAGTTTTTACATTACTACTTGCCTGCGCCTGCGCTACTTCCTGTTTTGTTACTTTTACAGCTTGGTGAATATCAGTAAAATCACCTCGATACTGCTGTAAGACCGCCATAATACTATCGTTTGAAGCCATCACGCCACGCACCGACTTACCAGTCAAAGTAGATAAGTAGTCAATCGACTGCAAATTACCTGTATCAAGCATTGCTACGGTTAATTGACCATTCACCTCGCCCAACGGCACAGCCATCGACCGCTCTGCCACCTCAAGCGATAATAGTCCCAAAGTATTCTGATCCATCTCAACATGACGCAAATCCACGAACGGCACTCCCATTACCACCGCCGTAGCATGTGCAATCATTTCATCATTCACTAACCCCTTCGATACTAAAGTCGGAATCAAAGGCTGCCTCGTCTGGCTAACCTCCGTAATCACTTGAGCCACTGCCGTCACATCCACCAAGCCTTCATTCGCTAGCAGATTAATTACTTTATCTCGACTCTCCTTTGTTAGTATCGCCATCTTTACATTCCACCATGATAACTATTCCGCATCAGCATCAATATCCTCGTCATCACCATTCTCAACATCTTCACCATCAACCGTATCCTTGCTACACGCCAGAAGCTCAGCCTGATCCAAAATTCCATTCCGGTCAATATCTTCACAATCACCAACATAAACTTCAACTGTCGGATTTACCGCCACAGAATTAAATATTTCAGGATCTGGCGCCATTAAATCCTTCGAAATCACCGTAGAAACTGACTTAAATTTCGTTGAAGCCTTATCTGGATCACCCATAATCGCATTACACGCAAAGAAAGCTGCCACCGTACCAATTGATGCAATTAAAATCAAGGTAAATATGTCTGATTGCTTCATTCTTTATTCCTCCGTTACTACCTTAGAACTTGCTTTCACCGTACTACGATCCCCGGCATACACTGTCGTATCAACTTCGACTAATCCCGGCGTTTCCAAATAGTATGCATTTGCCGCAGCATTCAAATTCAAACCAATCGTCGTCCACTCAATCGTTGCCGTAGTAATATCAACTTCACGAATTGACCTTTCCAGAGTGTCTAGCACCGACATTACCTCTTTATCCGTCCCCTCCATTCTAATTCGCACCGGAATTGTCGCCAGCCCCTCAATCAAGCTCTCCGAAACATCATCCACCGGCGTCAAACTATCCATCTCCGTTCCTGCAAGCAAAAACATCTGGTTAATACTCGCAAGAATCGCCTCATTGTTTCGCACCGATGGCAAAGCATCTGGAATTACTCTCAGCGCCGAACAAATCTTTGCCGACTGCAGATATTGCTCTCTCTCCTTCAAATCAGTTGCATTCTCATACAATTGATTAAAATCAATCTTCTCTCCACTTTCATCAAAACAATTTCCAGAACGCTGCCTCGCTACCGACTCCAAATCCGCATTGCCTGCCATCACTTCCATCGCATTGTAACGCAAACTATTTGGCACTTGACTCAAAGTCAACTCATTTGGCTTGCACTTATCCAACTCCTTATCACTCAAACGCCCATTATTATCTTCATCCTGGCAAATTCCAACATTTTTCAAAGTATCATCATAATCAACAATTGCATCGCTTTTCGCTGAAATAATCTTCGTATTAAATTTAATATATTTAATCAAGAAAATCGATATCACCGCACAAATACCAAGCACCAGTGATGCCCCCAAGACCTCTAGCATTGTAATTTGCTGTGCTTTTGATATTTTCCTACGTTTCTTCTCCGCAGGAGTTTTCTCTTCCGCCATTTTTTATTCGTCTCCTCCCGAACTATTACGTGTACCCGACAAGCACTCGGCATCGTCCTTTTCGCATTCTTTTGCTTCTTGCGCAAACATACCTTGAATTTGTACAAACGAATCTGTCACATTCTGACCCGTTGGACCAATCGCAATCATGTGCTTATTCTTGAAGAGGAAGAAATCCTCCGCAAAATCTACTGTTGCATCAAACCGCAGAACCAACGTATCGCTTTCATTCCGTGCATTGCTTGAACTTGTCACCTCTAATTCACCATCCACCAAATTACAATCATTAGTCGAAGCCCAACGCACCGCACCGCCTACCTCTGAACCACTATAATTAATACAGGCACTCTCAAAATGTTCAATTCTACTAATACTGCCGTCAAGCCCCATCAAACCTTCCTCATACCAACTGTTAAATTGTGGTGTCCGCCAAATTCTCACTCTCAATGGCACTTCTTGCGTATTCGCATCTCCACTTCCATTCCCCTCCGCATTCTCTCCCTCACCATTCGCATCCGCATCAATATCCTCATCATCAGCCGGATTATCTTGTTTAGGCTCTCCTTGCTCTACCTCAGCATCAGCACTATAATACAGCTCCGTCCCCTTATCATTATAAGACCCCTCTGCTACAGCTTGACAGCCATCGATCGACAAATCCCACCATGCATAATAATTCTCACCAACCTTCAGCGCACTACCATTCTCATCGGTTTCCTTAATACAACGAGATGGAATCTCATTATTATTTGCATCCACATACCGTCCATAATCATACTTGGTCAGTGACGCACTCTTCTTGAATGATTCCAACACACGATAATCAATGAACGGTTCTACTCCCGCATCAGCCTGCCCCTCCATTGTCAAAGTATTCGTAGTCATATTTACTCGTAATTCCGACATCTTCACTGTGTCCCCACCTTGCGGCACCATCACACCTAATGCACCAAATACTCGTGACAAAATCTTCTTATTCTCAGAAATTTTCGACAATCCCGAAAGTTGCTCTTGCATGATAATCAAATCATCCAAATCCGCATATTCATTCAACTTATCCGACATCTTCTTGAGACGTCCATCTTGAGTTGCCATCGCAATATCTTGACCACTCTTGATGCTAAACAACACCGCCACCACACTTACCGACGCAACCGACACCACAATACAAATAAACAGCACCAAATTCCGAATCTTTTGCGCCCGAATCATCTTCAACTTCACTTCTGGCACCAAGTTAATCTCGTATTTATCACTAATACTTGTAGCTACTGTGCTTTTTTGATTGCCCTTGCCAGCCTTGCCCTTAGTCAAATCCGCAAAACTAGCCTTAAGTTTTTCAACAAAATTCTGCATTAGTCATTACTCCTTTCTGCAAGACCAATCGCCACCGCAAAT
>CAZVTE010000085.1:0-5156 GCA_964629705.1 uncultured Candidatus Saccharibacteria bacterium
CAAAAGCTGAGTTGGTCGTGCCAAGGTCAATACCAATAATTTTTCCCATGTTTTCCTCCAGTTTAGTTAAATAATCTACTTTAATATCATTATATTCCTCTAGCACTCATGTGTCAATAGTGCCAGTGGGCTGATTTTTTGAACTTTTTAGCACTCTCATGTGCTGAGTGCTAATCTCATGTTACCGCACAATCTTAGCTATGTCAATGGTTTTCTGTAAGATTCTTAAGTTATTTTAAGGTTTCTATGAAGAAAATCTAGAAAACTACAAAATTAGATTGACTTCTGTCGTCGTTTCGCTGTATTTCTAGATAAAGCAAAAGGTCTATCTGAAAAACAGATAGACCACATTCGAATGTGCAAGCATTTTCGCAAATCAACTACATTGTTACCCCTGAAGCGCCTCGAAAGCCGTGAGTGCACCCATGACAGATTTGGGGCTACGCAGTTTATCACAGTCACGCAGAGCGCGAATCTCGTCACCTGTGAACCAAGCGATTTCGAGCACCTCGGGCGTGCGGAACTGAGTAGGCGCCCACAGAGCAAATGCACTATAGACCGGCATAATGAAAGGGTCTTTCACCTTGTCGCTGTAACGAGTATAGAGGCGTTGCTCCAAGTGAATAACGCAGCCGCTCTCTTCCATTGTTTCTCTCTCGGCGGCAAACTCAAAGGATTCGCCAAGACTCAGCCGCCCAGCAGGGATATTCCAGCCACCATCGCCGTCCACCCATTCATTTTCGAGATTTTTACACTCTGGACTTTTCTGCAAGATTTCCTGAATAGCCTTAGCTCTAAGCTCTGAGTCCTTAATCTTCTTAATTTGAACTCTAGCCTCGTGAACCATCAGAAATTTGCCCTCAATATTACGAATGAGTGCGCCAGCCCGAAACCACGGACAGCCCCATTGCTGAATCTTTGAGCGCAGCTCGTCTGTATCCTCAACACTTGGTAATTTCGCTGCCCATTCCTTAACCTCGGTATCAATGCTAAGCGAAGTAGTATGAGGTACAGTAATCGGATACAAGTTGGTAAGTGCTTGTGTTGTCATTTTAGTCCCCCTTTCCCAGCTAATGCTGGACTAAACAGATTTTAATTTGCAAGGCTTTACTAGAAGCCATTATCATAATAGCATACTTCTTTAAAAAAGTCAATGATTGGCTTCTCGTGATGAGCAGAATACGTTAATTTAGGTAGAAAGGTGGTGAAATTAACGATAAGGTAAAAGGGTCTATGATTGACTTTTTAGGTTTTTGTGATACAATTAGATAGAAAATAGTACATTAATACATTCATGATGCAAGGAGGGCGCAAAATGACAAAATTATCGCATAGTAGTTTACCGGAAGCAAAGCTATTGCATGGCTTGGAAATTAGATATGCGTTGGCAGACGAACAACTTTCTGCTCTGTATCAGATGGGATTGCAGGACAAGTTGTTAAAACTACAGGATATTGGTAAGGCTTCGCTGGCAAAACTGAGCGCGAGATTTGATACGGTCGCAGGTAGTAAAGTAGGTTGGCTATACGAGCTGGTGCTGCAGGTTCTCTTGAAGGATACGAGCATTGGCAGTCTGATGCATTGTTATTGCAATTCCAAGAACCGAGTAATTGACATGATTCAGACGCCGATTGATTATCAAGCAGATTATGAGATGCTACTGGCGATACTGCAGGATTTTACAGAGATGAGTCAGCAGGTGATTTTGCGCCACCATCGCGATGGAGTGTCACTGAGGACAATCGCTAAAGAGCAGAATCGTTCTAACTATCAGGTAGGACAGAGTTATCACACAACAATTCGCCATTTAGAACAACCGAGATACCGAGTGCGCTTGGAGCAAATCCTGTTTGGGAATACCGTTGAGCTGCAATAATGCATCTTAGCACATTTGAAAAGACCCAGAACATAGTCTGGGTCTTTTTTGATCCTTGCGAAAACAGCTTACGCTTCTTTAATCTGCACCTGAAGTTTAAAAGCTCCTTTCTCGTGCATGACGCGGCGCGGAATACCTTGATGATATACAGTGCCGAAACCATCAATCGGTTCTCCGTCTAATAACAGCTGAAGCCTACCTTCAACAAGAGCCGCCCTCTGTGCTCCAGTCAAGTTGAAGCGATAACTCCGCTTGGCCAGGACCCGATTTCCAGATGTAATTGTCACTGTCAACTTAGGAGTCTGTGGCGAAAATTCAATCAAAACACCAGCATATTCACCACTGTAAACCGTAGTGGTCTCCAGCGTGAAAGAGTTGCTCTGGCGGAAATTCAAGGTCGAAACAGCCTTACCACCGGCGTTCTTCAAGCGAACAGTGCCGTACTCGGTTGCCGGTGTTTCACTAATGACAGAAATGCCTAATATCTCATCCACCAGCGCTGGCTTGAAGGCCGTTGCACTACCCACGCTAACATCCACTGCTGGCGCAGAGGTAGGAGCGTCAGTTGGCTGATCGAGCGTATAGCTCGGCTGAAACTGACCGTCTGACGCAGCTGCAACCGTCGAAACTGGGGCAAATACACCCATCGCCGCTGCAACCGTCATCATTATTACCAAATTCTTCGTACTCTTTTTCATAAGAATACCTCCTTATTTAAATTTTTAGGAGAATGCTGGTGATTCCAGCCCCACCAGTACCGTTTTCTGTACTTCGCATCAAAAAGGTACTTAGGGGTGAATCGGTATTCATCCTATACTTCCATTGTAGCACACATTTGGATTTTTGTCAATAGCATTTTATAAGAATAGAGTGGAATCACGATATAGATAATAATGATGATGATAGTTTTTGTTAAAGGTCACTTTTGTGATAAGCAGAATGAAACAGTTTTATAGCGGTAAAACGCAGAAAATAGCTTAAGGGTATTATAAAAAGGGGGTTTACAATTACAAATTGATGCGCTATAATGAGGTTATCCAGAGTTTGACCGACCCAAAAGGGGCGGTTTTTATGTGAATAAGCTTATAGGAGTTATTAATTTCGCACACAAAAGTTAGAAAAGGAGAATAAAAAGATGGATGGACTAGATTTAAAACAAATGAGCGCGATGGTGAAAGTCATCGCAGAAGAAAAGGGCTTGCCAGAGGAGACCGTGCTAGATGTAGTGCAAATGGCAATTGCAGCGGCGTGGCGACGTGATAACGGTGATCGCGAAATGAATGTGCGAGCATTGTTGAATACCGAGAATGGCACAGCAAAGGTATTCGTGGCGCGTGAAGTGATTGAGGACGGTCTAGCCTACAATCCAGCCACGGAAATTCCTCAAGAAGAGGCTAAAAAGTTGAAGGAAGATGCTGAGATTGGCGATATCGTAGAAGAAATGCACGAGGTGGGTGATTTCGGACGAGTAGCCGCACAAACCGCCAAACAGGTAGTAGTACAAAGGCTGCGCGAGGCAGAGAGAGACGCAGTGCTAGCAGCCTTTGAAGATAAAATTGGTACAGTAATGACTGGCGTGGTTTCTCGAGTTGACCCGAAGATGGTGCACGTAGATTTGGGGCGGGCTAATGGAATCATGCCAAAACGCGAACAAATTGATGGCGAATATTACACCGTAGGCGGTCGCATTAAAGTTTATATTAAAGGCGTGGAGCACGATGATGCTAGGGCACAGCTAATTTTGTCACGCGGTTGCCCAGAATTTATTGAATACTTGTTCCGCCAAGAAGTGCCAGAGCTAGACAACGGCTCGGTGGAGATTAAGGGAATTGCACGCGAGGCGGGCAAACGTACCAAGATTGCCGTCCGCTCGACTGTGCCAGGAGTTGACCCAGTAGGCACTTTTGTAGGTGGACGTGGAATGCGCGTACAGGCGATTATGAACGAGATTGGTGAGCGCGAAAAAATCGATATTATTAACTGGAGTGATAATACCCCAGAATATATCCGTGAAGCATTGAGTCCAGCAGAGGTAATGAAGGTAGAAATCGATGGCAAAAAGGCGAAAGTGTTTGTGGCGGAAGACCAACAGTCGATTGCAATTGGCAAACAAGGGCAAAACGTGCGCCTAGCTTCTAAGCTAACTGGCTATGAAATTGATATTGAGCTGGCTAAAGCCCCAGAGAAGAAAAAGCGCAAGAATGCCGAAGATGCGTTGTTTAATACCCTAGAGAATTCTGAGGACGAAGCGGAGAGCGAAGAAAAAGCAGAAAAGACAAAAGCCGAGAAGAAAAAGGTGAAAGAGGAAAAGGTCGAAGAGGTGGAAACTGAGAAGAAAGAGTTAGAAAGCGAAGAGAAAGTTGAAGAAGTGCCAGCTGAAAAGCCAATGCCAGGTCTAGACGAGAAAGTTGAGATCAACAGCGAAGAAGAGACTAGCACTGAGGTTGAGTAGTGATTGCGGCATAGCTGAGATCTTGAGCTTCCGGATGATTTTAGAATATCTTGCCACGAGTACAACATTCAGCATGGTCAGTTATTAACTGATTTTGTTACTAAATATTTGTAGTTCCGTTCTCTTAGAGCGAAAATCCGAGCGGTATTCTGCTCGGATTGCTTTTGTTTTGCGATTGACTACTGTAGCGCTTAACGGTATTCTTCCTCAATAATATCTTCAGTGATAATTGTTTCATAAATGCGGTCTTCTTCAATAATGTTTTCTTCTATAATGTCTTCTGTGAGAATTTTTTCTTCACCTTGAGGCGATAAGGTGGATTTTGGAACTTCGCCGCTATCGCAGCCCACCAACACCATCATTGTGACCGTTATCATAGCTGTAACCGTTGTAATTCTAGAATGTTTCTTACTCATTTCTTTCCCTCCTCTGAATTTTTGAATTTTAAACAAGATAACTAGCGATTATAACTTCGTCAATCATTTAGTAATGTGCACGGAATGTAGCTAATTCTACCCAAACTAAGAATTAGCTACATCAATTGTCATTCTGCGCTTTTATTGTATCATATTATAGCTATTTTGTCTATATAAATTTTATAAAATCTTGTTCATGACAAGTTTATAATATCACCTCTCACCCACTTTACTTTGTGCGGAGTGGAAGAGTACATGATATCAGCTTTGTTGGCTGGGTTGGCAATGAAGGCTTTTGGCTTTCGAGCTTTGGTTTTTCCGTACACACCGGATTTTATTTACTGTTTGTGCAAATAGATTAGAGCAGGATAGGAAGTGTAGTTATGGTAGATTTTAGTCGTGCTGAAGGATC
>CAZVTE010000086.1:0-5133 GCA_964629705.1 uncultured Candidatus Saccharibacteria bacterium
TACCTAAATTTACAGTCATTGGCGCAACTACACGTACGGGTTCTTTAGCGGGACCATTGCGCGATCGTTTTGGTTTAATTCATCGTCTAGAATATTACAAAACTTCTGAGATTGAACGAATTATCAATCGTACAGCGAGTATTTTAGGAAGTAGCATAGACCCAGAGGCAACGGCACTACTAGCAACACGATCACGGCTCACACCTAGGATTGCAAACCGCTTGATTAAGCGCGTCCGAGATTATGCCGATGTACACAGCGATGGATATATTAGTGTAGAGCAGACAAAATTAGCATTGAGATTAATGGAGATAGACCATCTTGGATTAGATCCCGCAGACCGTAATATGCTCAGCTTAATGCTAGAGAATTATGGTGACCGGCCAGTAGGACTTAATACCATTGCCGCCTTGACAGGTGATGAAGCAGCAACGATTGAAGATTATTATGAGCCGTACCTTCTGCAAATGGGTCTGATAGAGCGTACTCCGAGAGGTCGTGCTGTTACTGCGAAAGCAAAAAAACATCTCCAAGAGGTAAAAAACGACTTCGACTAATCTTCAACATTCATTTTCATCATCGAATGTGCTATAATTATCTATAGATTAAAAGAGGAGTTATATGACACAAGAATTAGATAAGAATAGCAAAACTTACAAAAACTTGCAAGCCGCTTTTGCCGGTGAGTCTCAAGCTGCCATCAAGTATGGCTTTTTTGCAAAACAAGCAAAAAAGGATGGTTTTGAGCAGATTGGTGGTATTTTCACAGAGACATCAGACAATGAAAAGGCTCATGCGAAAATCTGGTACAAATTCTTAAACGGTGGCGAGATTGCCGACACAAAGACCAATTTAGGGCTTGCTGCGGAAGGCGAGAATTTTGAGTGGACGGATATGTATAATAATTTTGCAGCAGAGGCTAGAGAAGAGGGCTATGACGAAATTGCTGCTAAGTTTGAGATGGTAGGCTCAATCGAAAAAGAGCATGAGGCAAGATACTTGAAACTACGCGAGAATATTGAACACGACGTTGTATTTAAAAATGCTGAGGTGACAGTCTGGAAGTGTCGCGAATGTGGAAATATTTATGTTGGCAAGGAAGCTCCAGAGATTTGTCCAGTTTGCGCTCATCCGCAGGCCTATTTTGAAATTCGTGCTGAAAACTATTAGAGTATGCTACTGCGAAAATACACCCCGAGAGAGGGTGTATTTTTCGTTTCGTAAAAGTTGTTTACCGAGTAAAGGTTTTTGCTACCTTGTCAGTTAAATCTGTCGGTAATAGAATTACCGTCTTTTGCGATGGGTCGGCGCTGATTTTCTCCAGAGTTTGTAGAGTACGAATATTTAAACCGCCTGGAGTTTGAGCAAGCAAGTGAGCCGCTTCTGCAACAGCCGCTGCCGAGGCTTTTTCTCCCTCTGCGGAAATGATAGCAGCACGCCGTTCACGTTCGGCCTCAGCTTGTTTTGCCATCGCACGTTTCATATCGGCTGGAAGCTCAATATTTTGCAATTTTACGCTTTCAATATCGATTCCCCACTTATCGGTTTGCGCATCTACAATTTCACGAATTTGACTAGAAATCTGGTCACGTTCGGATAATAGCTGGTCAAGATCAAAGTTACCCGTTACATCACGCAAAGCCGTTTGCGCAAAAGTGCTAGTAGCATAATTATAGTTCGTAGTCTCGAGTACGGCCTTCTTGGCATCTATCACCCTTGCATAGACCACAGCATCAACATTTACAGTAACGTTGTCGCGAGTAATAACTTCCTGCTTAGGGATATCCATCG
Organism: uncultured Candidatus Saccharibacteria bacterium; assembly: GCA_964629705.1. GTDB lineage: Bacteria > Patescibacteriota > Saccharimonadia > Saccharimonadales > Saccharimonadaceae > Nanosyncoccus. The sequence goes on from CAZVTE010000086.1 coordinate 1,792, forward strand.
GCGTAGTGCGAATATCCACTTTGACCATTTTATCAATATAGGGGATAATCACTCTGAATCCAGGATCGAGCGTACGAGAGTATTTCCCTAACCTTAGCACCACTCCTCGCTCATATTGGTTAATAATCCTAATACCTGGTATTACAACTAACAAAATAATTGCAACAATTATGAAAAGTAAAATATATGGCATCCATAACTCCTATTAATTTTCTTGATTATACCATACTTAGTTTTAAAAAGCAAGAGAAACTCCTAGCGTTATGATTCATATTAATGGCACGCAAAGCTACCGTCGCTATCACCTACGAGTTGAACTGCAGACGAGTTGCGACCATCGCTAGCTACGCGCACATCTTGTTTAATGCCAACTCCAAACATATCTATACAAAAGTCTAGAGTGGTATTGCTAAAACCGCTACCATTTTTCAGATCATCTCTAATAGCATTGCTGACGGCAGAGCAATTTTCTGCCGGGTTACCATAATTGCGAGTCGAGTACACTGTATGCACATTTCCAGAAACTGGAGATCTTGCTATAATGACCGTACCGGTAAAAATCCCTTTTGTAGTATTTAAAACAGTTGACCCCCACAGCGTAGTATAACTTCTTACTGAATTAGTATCGCCAGCACCACAATAGATTCCAGCATTAGTTGTTTTCATAACCGCTTGCATTTCTTGCAGGAAATTGCTAGTATCAGTTGGTACATTAGCATCTCCCACTAAAGTGGCTGTGTAAATTTGGTTAGCATTACCAGCTTTATTTACGTCGAAGAATATGACTTTACCAAAAATTGCTTGAGTGGCGGAGTTTCCATTGCCATTAGACTGCGGACTAATTACTTCAGCATACACTCCTTTTAAAAAATCAGCATAAGTTTTTACGGCATCATTATATCTCTGCCGGTTGATAGATGCATAGGTACCACCTAATACTCCAAGTAACATTAAACCAGTAATTGCCAGAAATAACATTACTTCAATTACCGTAAAGCCCTTTTTAGTATTCATACTACGTCTACCTATCATAAACTTTATTATACACTAAGTGTAGTATTTTGACGATATTTTTAAGTGAGCAAACCATTAAATCCCGAACAAAAATTCCAGCCACTGGTCAAAATTACTTCTACTAGTAACAACTTCGTTCTCTTCTACCTTAGAGTCCTCATCATACTTATGAATTGCTGCTTCCGAATTATCTGGCAAATAGATTAAAGTTTCATCGGGCAATTTTTTGTTTTGATATTTTCTAGCAGCAAGTTCTAAGTATTCGTCCGACTTATAGTACTCATTTTCTAATTCTAGAGTTTCTACCTCCAATTTTAGCAATGCCTGTTCATGTTTCTTGTTCGTTACCTCCTCTGCCAGTTCCCAGTTGCGAGACATAGCCGAAATAGCTCCCCAGGTACAAGCTAGGCAAATACCAATAGAAATAAACAGAATAATACTGCTGGGCGAGAAAAACCGATGCTTAAGAGCGTACTTCGTTTTTCTAAACTTGGTTTTGAGCTTATTCATGTTTATATTATAGCATTTTCTGAAGTATAATAACATTGCGTTTTATGATAACAAAATGCAATGTATTTTAGTAGAACGTATTGTTTAGTAGATAGAAATTTTTAGATATTTTCATTATTCTATCTACTAGATTAGATATTAGTAGGTCGAAATTTATTGATATAGTGTTACCGGAATATTGCCTATTGAATACCTAGAAAGAGTATCGCTCATCCTGTTCTACCCTTTGAAATTATCAGCTTAAAAAGAATGTCCACTTTAGCTAATATAAGCCGTACTATATATGGTTTATATGACTTCCTAGGATAAATATAAATAGAATAGAGGGTAGCGATTAGATTCTTGGTGTTTGTTAGTGGCGTCATATTACTAATCTTTTAGTCTATAGTTGTTTAGTAAATATAATTCGATTTACTAATATTTTTAGTCCTCACAGACCTAAAAAATTATTACATTGAGGTCATATTTAGGTACAATAGTATTTTCACGCCATAGCTAAGCAATCTAAAGTATCTATACTAGCCGAGAGGAATATATGGATATAATTTTTCTTAGTAGATAGAAGCATTTTTCACTATAGATAATAAAAGTCAACTTTGTAATATCTACTATTTATTAGTTAATTTTAGGTATTTTTGTATTTGCTATCAGCTATACGATAGACTATAATTATAGCTAAACTAGCATTAGAAAACTTATACCTCACCGTGTTTTTTGGTGAGATATAAGTTAGGATTTTACTGTGCTAAAACTCTTAACGAGCCACGCAGCGAACCGGAATACCTGCCCATCGAAAATAACCATTTGATGGCGAAACATATCGATTGGTAAAAAACATAAGTCGAGCCTTACTACTATCTACACCCATATCCGCCCAATAAGCAGCACCCATACCGGTATCACGCAAGCTTTTTGTGGTGAGCCCAATTGAACCTGCTCTCACAAAATAGAAAGGATTAGCCGCTATATCGTAATTACCTTGCTCGGTATTACCAGTGACATCTGGCGCCACGCCATTAGGAAACTCAAATCCATAGTTAGCTAGTAGCTTTGTAAAGGTTTGACCATATTTAGTATTATAATCCGATATTCCGGCTATTTCTTGTGCATTTCTAGCTACGCCATTATCAGAGCCAGGTAACCCCCACCCCTTCGGACAAATTGAACTACTGGCCCTTTGACCAATAACCATTCCACCACTCCCTGCTGTAACTGCGTTCCACTGGTAATAATTACCCAATGAATAGTGTGGATCGTATTCTCCACCGGCATCAGCATCACAAGTGCCATCAGTTTTTTGCAAGTTACACTTTACGGCAACTACAGTTTCAATAAACTCACCTGACGGTTCACCTACTTTATACTGATTTTTACTATTTGGTGCCGCCCAATTGCCATTCGTTGCCATATAAGTCGGTGTCCAATTAGCGCTAGCCACATCAACTAAGTTCTGACACTGAGCAAAAGTTTGCCCTAAACGTATCGGATTGTGACCATCATCCTCAATTGATTCATCAGGAGAAGATGAACTACAAACTGCGCCTAATTCTGACGTAGCCAAAACGAACTTACCTAAATTCCAAGAATAGGTTTCATTATACTGATTAGAGTCCGCTTCGTACAAACTAAAAACATTATTTATTTTTGTTTCAATTGGCGGATAAGCACTACTTTCATTCCACACTTCGGACACGTCAGTGTTCGAGGGATTGATTTCATTATTATCAATTCTTTCCTGTGTAATATCATAAGCCAAGTTCTGCGTCATCCAGCAATTACCATCCGCTAGTTTACTTACCCAATAGGTCTTCCCATCGC
>CAZVTE010000087.1:0-5103 GCA_964629705.1 uncultured Candidatus Saccharibacteria bacterium
CAGATACGAGGGATGGTAAACAGTATTGGGTTTCTAAGCTAGCGGATCAGAACTGCTGGATGGTACAGAATCTAGCGCTAGATATTGATGCAGACAAAGGTTTGTCCAAGAATGATACGGATATTACTGAAGATTGGAATAAGGATAGTCAGTATCCGCCAGTCGATACCATTAATAATCTAAATTTTAGCGATACCAGTACACCAACAGCTACACAAAGCTGGAACTTTAATGAGTGGATTCTGAAAGCTTCAACTAGTATTACCGATTTTTGTTCTACAATTAAGACCATAACGGATCTGGAAAGCTGTAGTCGCCTAGAGCGCTATAATGCTACTCAGAATACACAAGATACACATTATCGACTTGGAAATATATATAAGTTTAATGCTTTAACAGCTGGAACGGGAATAAACAATCAAACTAGCACTGGAACTGCCGGAACGGATAATTTTACACCGTACAACGTAAATCAAAGTATTTGTCCTAAAAATTGGACTTTACCAACGGCCGATGGCAACGTGGCACGAAGTCTAGATAATATTCTTGGCTCTGACAACGGTATATCTTATTATCAAAAAATATGGAAAAGCAACATATACTAATTTATTAGCAAGATATGGCTATACTTTTTCAGAGAAAAATGATTCAAGTGTCGCTGGGTCATTAGAGCAGAATAACTATAATCTGACCACCAGTCCATTTTATTTTACTAAAGCTGGAGCCATTCACGATAATGCTCTAAATGGAGTGGGGAATTTTACCAATAACTGGACGGCAACTCTGGGGACAGAACTAATGCACACCTTCTTCTTTAGAATAGCAGCGAATGCCGTGCAACCTAGTTATGATATCGACCGTGGATTTTTTAGTTTTTCCGTTCGCTGCGTTGCACGATAGATTATCGCCTATTGTTTTAGTTTCATCCCAGCTTTATTCGTGGATATCATAAAAACAGCGATAAGTTTAATGAAAGTTCTCGGCGAAACCCCTTGCCTTCTTGTTAATATCTTGATAGAATAGGATTAGTTTTTAGGATTAACTAGCCATGATTCTCTTTAGAATTGTGGCTAGTTTCATGTTCTTCGGCTTGTACTTGCGATGTCTGGCTTTCTAGGCCATCGGTCTTCTGTGAACGAGCAGAATGGCATGAGATAAAAAGTGTGAAATCAAAATCGGAATTAGCTTCCGCTACTTCCGACCGTTTCTTGCACTTCCACAAGAAACTAAATATGTTGAGAATTGTATTTATGATTCTAGGCTTTCTTTCAATCATAATGAACTACCTCCTTGTTCTTCTTTGTTCTTAAGTTACGGCAAGGGGTCGCTTGCACCTAGCCTAGCACAAATTGGAAACAATTAGCAAGCATGAGCTTGATGAAAAAATGGAGAAGGGCTGGCCGCATCAATAGTTTGTCTCCCTACAAGAGATTACTCGATGCAAAAAACGCCGAAATGTAGTATAATGATTATTATGAATAGACCAGCAGAGAATGATTTAAAGGATTTAGGGATTAGTTTTCGAGAGAATGTGCCGATTTCGGATTTAACTACTATGCGATTAGGTGGAAAGGCGCGCTATGTTTTTGATGCAAAAACGCCAGAGGATATTAAAAAGTTAATTGATTTTGCAGAACAGTTTAGCTTGCCGTACTGGGTTATGGGTGGAGGAGCCAATACTATTGGCAGAGATGGCGGTTTTAATGGAATCATTATTCTGAATCGCATTATGGGAATTTTCGCACACGAGAATGGCAAGTTACTAGCCGTAAATAGTTTGGATCAAGATCCACGCTCAGAGAAAACTGAAGAGCTGACGGTGACCGCTATGGCAGGGGAAGTTTGGGATGATGTAGTAGAATTTGCTTGTGCAATGGGATATTCTGGGATTGAGGCAATGAGTAAAATTCCTGGCACGGTAGGGGCAGCACCAGTGCAAAACATCGGTGCATACGGGCAGGATGTAGCTGAAGTAATAGAAAAAGCTGAAGTTTATGATATAAGAAAAAAGGAGTTCACCACGCTTGCTCAGCTAGAAATGGATTTAGGTTATCGTCACACTAGGTTTAATTATGGTAAAGATAAAGGCAGGTTTATTGTGGTTAGCATCACACTAAAGCTTCATCGCCGAGAAATGCAACAGCCGTTCTATAATTCCCTGCAAAGATATATTGATGCGCATCATGAAACCGATTTTTCACCACTCAATATCCGCAAGATGGTGAGTGAGATTCGGAGCGACAAATTACCAGACCCTAAAGAAATTGCTAGCAGCGGCAGTTTTTTCAAAAATGTGCGCCTCGCCAAGGAAAATGTAGACGCTGCTGAGGCAAAAGGGATTCCAGTATGGCACAATGAAGACGGTAGTGGTAAGATTAATTCCGGTTGGCTGATTGAGCAATGCGGATTCAAAGGTCGAGAGTTGTATGGTTTTAGAGTAAGTGACAAAGCTGCGCTGGTTTTAATCAATGAGCACGCTACAAGTTATACCGACCTCGATAAAGTTAGAAAAGAAATTGTAGATGCCGTTTATGAAAAATTTGGGTATAAAATCGAGCAAGAGCCGGTAGAGATTGGAGCATAAAATGAAAAGTTTGAATGGTCGCGAAATTGCAGATTATATGAAGAATAATCAAGTGCACAGCGTCAAGAGTTTGGTGTCTAGAAAAGTGCACCCAAAACTTGTAATCATCCGAGATAGTAATAATCCGGTAATCGCAAAATACGTACGATTGAAACAGCAGTATGGTGAAGATATTGGAGTGATTGTTGAAGATTGGTTGGGTGAGAATATTAGTGAATTAATCGAAAAAGCCAATCAAGACGAGAGCGTTCACGGGGTGATTGTGCAGTTACCACTTAAGGATAGTAATAATTTGGAAGAGATATTAGACGGAATCGTACCAGAAAAGGATGTTGATGGTTTGAAAAAATATATCACATATGATATAGATACTTCAGAAAGTAGTCAGGCTGAAAAACAGAAAGATGGTGAAGATTATATCACATATGATATAGTTACAGGGGTGTCGAAGGGCGATTTAGGTAAAAAAGATTATGCGTCTGGTGATATAAAGCGTAATAAACAAGTCTTTGAATCGGCAACCGCTACAGCAATAAACTGGCTACTGGCTGGCTATGACATTGATTTGGAGGGCAAAAGAATTGCTATCGTAGGCAGAGGAAAATTGGTAGGAGCACCATTAATTCGAATGTGGCGCAATTCCGGCTATGATGTGACCGTATTTCATCGTGGTAGTGATTTTGAAAAACTGAAAGAGTTTGATATTATTGTTACAGCTACAGGAACGCCAAATTTGATTACTAGCGCAATGGTGAAACCAGGGGCGGTAATCGTTGATGCTGGCACGGCAAGCGAGCAGGGTAAACTAGTCGGTGACGTGAGTGACGAAGTGAGAAAGCGTACAGACCTCAAAGCTATTACACCGAAAATCGGAGGCGTTGGTCCGCTAACTGTGACAGCACTGTTTGAGCATGTTTTGATGGCTGCAGAAAGAAGCATAACAAGGAGAGAATAAATGGGACTGGTAGCTGGAGTTGTAATCGAAAAAGAGGGCAAATTTTTATTAGTTCAAGAAGCATTAGAAAAGAGCTATGGAAAATGGAATTTACCAGGCGGACATGTTGATAAATGTGAAAATCTGAAGGATACCGCTATTCGTGAAGCAAGAGAGGAATGCGGAATAGAGGTTGCTCTGCATGATATTTGTTTTATAGGAAACATCGTTAAGCCTTCTGGGGAGTCTTCGATTTATGTCTATTTCGTGGCGGATATTATAGGGGGAGAGCCAAAATATGATTCTAAAGAAATTATGAATATAGATTGGTTTAGTTATAATGAATTATTAAGCATGAAAACAGGCTTGCGCGAGAACGGTATCCTAATCCTACCTGCAGTGCGCAATGCAAAAGACAGATTAGTTGCACCGCAAGGTTTTTACGAGTTTTTTAGTCAATATAAGGAGAATTAAGTTATGCCAATCATCGTAGGCGGAATTATTGAAAAAGACAATCAATATTTATTCATTCAGGAAGGTCATGGACATTGTAAAGGTTTATGGAATAACCCAGCAGGAACTCTGGATGCTGGAGAAATATTAGTGGAAGGTGCAGTGCGCGAAATTAAAGAAGAATGTGGTCTTGACGTAGAATTAACTGGAGTCTGTGGTTTTGGCGGAGCGAAGTTCCCTAATGATGCTTTTGTATATATTTGCTTTACGACGCGAATAATCGGCGGAGAAGTTAAGATTGACGGCAACGAGATTCTGGATGCACGGTGGTTTAGTTATGAAGAAATTTTACATATGAAAGAACAGCTGCGCGGAGCAGACAGAATTATTCATGATATTAACAATACTAGAAATAACATCATAGCACCGATGGAAATTTATAATACCATAGAAGTGAATAATAAGGTCTTGAAATAGTATGAGATTATTCTTGGCGAGTCACGATATTGGAGTCTTTGGCGAGGAGCTAGTGAAGCTAATCGGCAAAAAGCAAAAAGTTCTCATTATTCCTAATGCGCGTGATTATCACGAGGAACATAAATATATTGATAATGTCGTACACGCAAAAGTAAAAATGTTTGCCAAATTAGGCTTGCAAGCTGAAGGGCTAGATTTAAGAAGATTTTTTGGCCAGCAAGCTGCGCTAGCGGATTTCTTGGAGACTAAGGATAGTATAGGAATGATTTATTCACTAGGCGGAGACGTTTTTCTACTTAGGACTGCTATGAAACTCAGCGGACTAGACGAGATTTTGCGAGTAAAGCTCAAGAATGACGAAATAGTTTATGGCGGTAGCAGTGCTGGCTCGATGGTTGCAACGACAGATTTGAGTTTGTATGAGCGCGATGAATTATTACCAGAAGATGTTAAAAAGTATTACAACACGCCAGCCGAGTTAAGTGGTTTAGGGCTAATTTTGGAGGTATTAATTCCCCATGCCGACGATCCGACGCGCAAATGGATTACAGATTTATACCTCGAACGAGCAGGAAGTAGAGCCGTCCTATTAAATGATGCTGATGTCTTCATAGTAAATGGCGATAAAACGGAAATTCTGCGAGGATAAAAATGA
>CAZVTE010000088.1:0-5044 GCA_964629705.1 uncultured Candidatus Saccharibacteria bacterium
AGGTAGGTGTTATTCCTTACCATGGAAGTGCTCTACCACTGAGCTAAGACGGCATCTCTAATCTATATTCATTTTAGCACGCCCTAAAACAATAGTCAATAAAAAGTTTTAGAAAGCGCAGAGAAAGTCACTGGTATACACGGAAGTGATAAAGTGAGTAGTGTACCTTCATTTTGTCTTGATGATGTAGCTCAATGTTTTTCTTACTTAATTTCAAAATTTTTCGTTTTCAAATCGCAATAGTATCTTCCCATTGATGCTGTAAATTTCAGGACGCAATAATCGGGGTCGGTGACACCTTTTTTGTAAAATATTTTATCTCCTGGACGCCAGAGCATACTTTTGGTTTCTTGGCCGGTTAAGACTTCCATCTTACCTTTTAGCATTACGCCGACGTATTTAAGCAGACCTTTATGATAAAAATAAATGCTGGCTTTGGGATTATCAAGATATTGCTGAACTTTGGCAGAAGAGGTATTGGTAGAAAAATAAAACTCCTTCAGACCAATGCGCTTTCGCGGTTTTAGCATTGCGCGCACGATTGGGTAATTTTTGCTATCCAGTGAGCAGATAAAACTAACTTTTTGCCTGCTAACAAACTTTTCTACTTTTTCAAAATCCATTGGCTATTTCTCACAATTTTTACGGTGGGCCTTGAGTTTTTTCATTGCCCAGTCATAATGACTTGGCATTACACTGACGAAATATGATCCCAAATCAGTATTCACCCACGGAAAAACTCCGCGACCAAATAATTGCTCATTGGTGTAATTATCCAACAATTTATAGACTTCGGCGTGCGACTTTTCAAACATTTTCTTCGCATCTTCGAGAGTAGTTTTTTGATGTTTCTCCCAGAATTCGCAGTTCATATCGCCGTAAGTTTTCCAAGAATAAGGTTCTGGAATAAATGGCTTTTCTTCTCCATTGTCGTTAGCTTTGATCCAATTTAATAAAAGCTGATGCCACTCGTAAAGGTGAATATAAATATCACGTAAGTTTTTATCCCGACTCCAGTGGCGCTCAGTTTTCTTTGGGTCACCCGAAAAATCAAACTCAGTACTCAGCTCTTGCTCGGTCATTGAAGCAATGAGGTCGTTTAATTTTTGGTATTGTTCGTCGGCGGCTTTTATTAAATCATCTTTATTACGTGGTCGAGGCATGGTATCCTTTGGTTAAAATATTATTCTTATTATAGCATTTTTGTCGGGTTTTGTCCGTCTCATAGGGTGCGCTATCGAGCGAATCTTTTAATTATTTAGCATCGTTACGGCTTTGTTCGCATCTTTTACAAAAAATACATCTTTGCCTTGATTACTTTCGTAAATAAAATCTTTTAACGGTTTGCTAGTGTATTTGGAGTAGTCACCATAAATTGCAACTTTAATGCCATAATTGACAAACTTTTGTAAAATTTCCCCGGCTAAACCACTGCTGAGAATAAAGAAATCTTCGGTAACTGCGGACTTATTGATTGCAATTTTATTACAATTCGTCTTGTATTTTGTTTCCATTACAAAATCAACTGCTGAGATAATATCTTTTATAATGACTTTGTCACTATCTATAACTACTATATTATCTATAATTCTGATGTCCATTATATCAATTATAGCACTTTTGTGCAATTTTGGTGCGGACGAGGCGAGATATTTTTGTAGGTAAAACTTGGTAATGGACTGCCCGTGTATTTAGAGCGGCTGTGTTAAAATATACATTTAATAAATTCAATATCGCGACTGACACCCTCCGTAACTCTAGTATTCGTGCAGATTTGGTAAATCAATCAGCTCTTTCGTGCTTTGTAATCCTTTAATAAAATTAGGATAGAGAAATTTAGAGTTCGACTGCTTAGCGTATTCCTCCAGCTCATTAAGTGAGACTTCTAGAATTTCGATTTTTTCGCCAGCGTCGAGGTTTTGGTGGGTCTGACTCTCAAAATCCCAGGCCACGAATATATATACTAGCCAATCAATTTTCGGTTGTGGCTGGTGCACTTCGACTAATTTCCACTTTCTAAAGGTCATTCCAGTCTCTTCCAGCATTTCGCGCTTAGCGGCGGTGAGTTCATTAATATCAGTTTCGTCAGCACGCCCACCCGGATAAGCATAGTGCCACGTTTGACGAGGCTGAATTTGCCTTGTAATAACAATTTTATCATTTTTTATACCAATTATTTCGACAGTATCCGCTCGCCTCAGCATTTCAAAAGTGGCCACGCTGCCATCGTACATTGCTTGCGGCCACTGATAAACATCAAAAATCTCTCCACGAAAGACTTGTTTGGCATTCTCGGGTAATAATTTCGCCGTTTGGGGGATAAATTCTCTGATATAACTCATATCTCTATTTTAGCATGGCAAGTGTAAAAATTCTACTTGACATTTTTCCTATTCTGTGCTAATATAGAGATATATCATAATTTTGAGAAAAAGGAGGGGTATGATATGCAAAATGTAGAAAATATTTTTGAGATGCCGTGCGAAATTGTACGTCGCACCACGTTTAGGCGTGTGGCGGAAAAATTTCTGGTGGAGGCAAAGGGCCCAGTAGGGTTCGTGCTTTATGGTGCAACTTGTCTCAGAACTTCTGTCTTGGAGCAGGTCAATGCTAGATTTGAAGGTTATAGACCTCTGGTGATCTCGTGTGATGTCGATTATTTGGCGAAGACCGAAAAAAATCACTCAGGGTGATTTACCGATGAGTCTGGTGTTAAATCTCGATATCAAGTTTCCGCGAAATAGCAAAGCGATTGGAGAGGCGGCGGAATTATTGCGTAATACTGGCTACGAGACTGTAGTGGGGATTTGCGCAGTGACGCAGCGTTATCTGCTGGACGATGTGGAGCGAGGATTAAACAAGCATCTTCTGAATGTTTCATATGGTGAAGCTTTCGACTATTTTGTGAAATTCCCAATTATCTTGGGATAAAGCATGGATTTCAAAATTTATCACTCCGGTCGATTATGGCCGGAGATTTTCAGACCTTAAAAACGTATAGCCCGTCAAGTAAATAGTTTTCTTGCCCTGTCACTTCATCAATTACATTTTTCCAGAATTTATGGGCGGCTTCACTATCCTTTGCAGGGCCAACTTCCCAATTTCCGGGATGCATTTTGAAACAACGCTTTGCCACCTCTTTACCAATTCCCTGCCGGCGAAATCTCGGTAAAATTAGAAACTCGGCAATTGCATGTCCGGTTTTTATCTTTTGGAGATACTGATTAATCATCACGAAGCCCATTAACTCGCCGCTTTCTGATTTTATTAAATAAGCCTCTCTGTCGTCGTCAGCAAAATATCTATCAAAGTAGGTATATTCAAAGCTGCCGTCAGCGCGCGCAATATTATTGCCGGAGGGACTAGTTTCAAAAAGTAAATATTGTAACAAATTTCAGAGCGTTTGACGTTCAGGTTCACTTACTTTTTGCAGGGTAATTTCCATTTAATCTATTCTCCAGAGCTGAAACTTGCCGGTGATTTCGTCAATTTGTTTGGCATCGCCATAGAACATAGCGCCAAGGTATTCGATTTGCTGATTTTCCTTATTGGCGATAGCTGCGGCTAGGTCGTCGTCAGTACGTGTATCAAGCATCTCTCTAGGATAATCTACTACGAGCAGTTCCGGACAAGTTTTGGCTTTTTCGATGGCAGTTTTTAGCTTGCCGGCTTTAACTTTAGTAATAATCACCGGAAATTGGCTAATACCAGTATGAGCGATTCCGGACTTATCAATTAGTTTCTCTCGTCCCATAATCTCGGCATCAGAATATTTTCCGATAGCAACAGCTAAGTGCCCGATAACGTTTAATGCAGTTGCCGGCTCAACATTGCTGGCGAGAATTCCCACAATTTTTCGATCTTCATATTTCATAGTTTTATTATACCTAAAAGAAACGTTTTCTGCTATACTAAAAATATGACAGAAATTAGATATAGCGTGGGCGATATTAGCGGTAAGATTTCTTGGGTAGCAAGTGAATACTTTGGTGAGCTTACTGGTAGGACTTTTTATCTAAAGGAGATGGAGGCTGAGCAGATTAACCAACTCGAGGGCTTGACAGCAGTAGGCAAACTCTTGCTGTCGGCAGTTGCTGGAGCGGTTATTCAGCATCTTTTGGACCAGGGCGTAGAATCTAAGATAATTTTTGGCAGTGGTGAATTTAGAGTGTTAGCAACAGATGGGGGCTGAATTACTATTGACAAAAATGTCAATCTGTGCTAGAATAGAGATGAGACTGGAAATATTGAGTATTCTAGTCTAAAAATGAAAGGGGGTGTCACTATATGAGTGACAGGCACATTTTTTGGAAAACGAAGCCGAAGCATGCGGAGGATGAAGCTTTCGTAGCTAAGCTTTGTGAGCGTGTTCATGGAGTGGCTGAGTTGTTAAAAATCGATAATGTAGCAGTACGTATGACGGAATTTAACAAAACTACCCAGAGAACGAGCTGGCAGATTAAGCTGGAGATTGGGGTAGAACCGTTAGCAGAAACCTCGTGCATCAGTGGCAGTCAGGAATATGAAGCACATTTGCTAACCAATCAGAGCGAGAATTATACAGGCTCGTTTGTAGTTTCGGTGATTGCTGAAGGTCAACAGGTTAAGTCAGAGCATCGCATACTTATGATGCAGATTTACGCTCACTACTATGAGTGTATTCATGAAGATTATCCAAATTGGGATACGTTTTATAAAAATTCCCCGGAATTCCATTAGTATTTTATCTAGGAAAGGAGTGGTAAGGCTCTGGCATCATGTGTGCCGGAGCAGTTTTTTGATAGTGCTGGAAGTAGGAGCCTTTGCCTAGAAAATAGAAGTAGGACGGCGAGAAATTGCAAGGCAATTCCTCTGCTGCTGTCGTAGCGTCCAGAGAAAATGTAAACATTTTCTCTGACTACGGCAACTCCAACAGGACGAACCCTGCGCTTTGCGCAGTGATTCCCCGTCCTATTTGCAGAAGTATGGATAGTAAATACCAGAGCATTTGCTCTGGTATTTACTATGGTGCTGGAAGTAGGACTCGAACCTACGAAGGCCGAAG
>CAZVTE010000089.1:0-5039 GCA_964629705.1 uncultured Candidatus Saccharibacteria bacterium
AAGGGAGAAAGGAAACCATAATGGCACGAGATATTTCTCCAATTGTTAAACAAAGCCGCCGCGAGGGCTATGCACTGGCGCCAAAAGCTCACAAAGTTATGGCAAGAAAATCTGGCATCCCAGGCGAGCATGGCGACATGCGAGTGCGTGGCGGAAGTCTATATCTCACTCAGCTTAGAGAGAAACACAAAGTCCGCAGACTTTACGGGCTTCTTGAAAAACAATTCGCAAAATTAATGAAAGAGGCCAGTCGCGCAGATGGTTTGGCAGGCGAAAATCTTCTTAGATTCCTAGAGCAACGCGCCGATAATGTAGTTTATCGCACTGGTTTTGCTACCACCAGACGACAAGCTAGACAATTAGTATCACATGGTCATTTTCTATTGAATGGCAGAAGGATCAATATTCCATCAATTCGTCTCAAGCCAGGTGATATTTTAGAAGTAAGGCCAAAATCACAAAAATCAGAATATTTCAAGAATCTTGACAATATTTACAGTAGTTCACCAAATTTCAACACTCCTCTAAGTTGGCTAAAATCAGATCCAAAAAATATGAAAATCGAAATCACTGCCTTGCCAAAGCGAGAGGAAGCTGAAGCAGGTATTAATGAACAGCTAATCGTTGAGTACTACTCACGTTAAGGAGGAAATAATGACGACACAAGTTATTCACGAAGCCAACCTTGCCGAAATCAATGATCTCGGCAACAATAGCGCAGAGTTCGTGATTAAGCCGTTATACTACGGCTATGGGCACACCCTAGGAAATTCTATCCGCCGTGTGTTATTATCTAGCATTAAAGGTGCCGCTATTACCTCATTCAGCATCGAGGGTGCAAATCATGAATTTACTGCTATTCCTGGTGTACGCGAAGATATTGTTGACATCATGCTTAACCTCAAGAACATCCGTTTTAAATCTCATAGTGACGCACCAGTTGAGCTCGATCTAGAGGTTAAAGGTAGTGAACAATATGAAAAAGACGGTGATAAACGAGTTATCGCTAAGGATATTAAGCTGACCTCAGACGTAGAAATTGGCAATCCAGAGCAGATTATCTGTCACATCGATGATCCAGATTTTACTCTCAAAATGCATTTCGTTGTCGAAAACGGACGCGGATATTTATCAATGGAAAGGTCATCCGAAGATCGCATTCATAGTGACATGATTGCTCTTGATGCGGTTTTTAGCCCAGTGCTCAGAGTCCGTTTCAAAGTCGAAAATACTCGCGTTGGGCAGGATACCAATCTTCAACAGCTTAGTATGATAGTTAGTACTGATGGCACAATTACGCCAAAGGAAGCTTTCGAAGAAGCCAATGCAATCCTTGTCAACCAATACACTGCTTTATCAGGTGGAGTTGTTGTAGAAAGCGCTCCAGCGCCAGGTATTGAACCAGAAACGGAAGACTCTGGACTCACATTACCAATCGAAGAGCTTGGACTTTCTGCTCGCACCGCTAACGCACTCATTAATAATAATATTAAGACTATTCAAGACTTAGTCATGCTTTCAGAAATGGACCTCCGCGACCTCAAAGGCTTCGGTAGTAAGGCCCTCGACGAAGTCAAGAATAAACTAACGGAGTTAAAGATATAATGCATCGTCACGGATATAAAGGTCGCAAGTTCGGCCGGGAAACCGATCAGCGACGAGCGCTGAAGCGTGGGCTAATGAAAGCGCTTATTGAAAATCAAGAAATTACAACTACCTTAGCTAAAGCTAAAGAAATGCGTCGTGAAACCGAAAAACTTATTACTATCGCACGCAAGGGAGGTTTAGCTAATCGTAGATTACTAATTGCAAGACTGGACAGCATTAAGGATGCAGATTTGCTCATGGATGTCATTGCACCACAAATCAAACGTGATTCTGGCTACCTCAGAATAGAGCGAGCTGGATTTCGCAAGGGTGACAATGCAGAAATGGGAACCATCAGTTTTGTTGACGACATCGTCTTAAATAATAAGGAGGGGAAATAATGCAAGGTGTAACTAAAACTTTCAACCAAAAACCAGCCGAAATCGCAAGGGAATGGTGGATTATTGATGCTGGAACTATGCCGCTCGGTAAGCTAGCCGTTGTCATTGCGGATAAACTTATGGGGAAAAGTAAAGTAACTTATACACCTCATGTCGATAACGGTGACTATGTTGTAGTTATTAATGCTAAAAACATTCAAACTACCGGCAACAAAATGGTTGATAAAATCTATTATCGTCACAGTGGCTTCCCAGGAGGTTTAACTGAACTTAAACTCGAGGAAGTTATCGAAAAGAATCCAAAAGTAGCAATTGAGCATGCAGTTAAGGGTATGATTCCAAAGAATAAGCTTGCAGCCGGCAGACTAGCTAGACTTCGAGTATTCGATGGTTCAGAGCATGCTCATACTGCACAGAATCCAAAGGAGATTAAATAATGGCAGAAGGTACATATATTTACGGCCTTGGCAGAAGAAAGTCAGCCACTGCTCGAGTAAGATTATACAAAGGCAAGGGTGAAATTACCATCAATGATAAGCCTGCACTCGAATATTTGTCTGGCAACAAGGGGCTACTCGCTGAGATTACAGATCCACTAGCGCTCGCCGAGAAACAAAATGACTACGATGTTTCCGTCAAAGTTGCTGGAGGCGGTCTAGCCGGGCAAGTAGACGCAATCAAGTTAGCCTTGAGCAAAGCGCTCACTACTGAAATCGCAGATTTACGCCCAGTACTCAAGAAGGCCGGCTTCTTGAAACGCGATCCAAGAGAAAAAGAACGCAAAAAATACGGTTTGCGTTCCGCTCGCAAGAAAGAGCAGTTCTCCAAGCGTTAAAAACTTCTGGAGCTACGCGATATATTGTATATTATTCTATACACGCGTGGCTCCAAGAAGCCAAACTTATACATCATTATATACAATTGTAAGATTTCTATTTATAGTTATATATAATGATATATCTATATGCAACTACCAACTTTAATCTTAGGAATAACTATTCATGCTACCAAAAGCCTTGTCAGATGCTATTGAAGCCCTTGGGTGTCTACCAGGAGTTGGTGCACGCACTGCAGAACGTTATGCCTACTTTTTATTTAAAAATAACACCGCTTTAAGCCAAAACATCAGTCAAGCGCTTAATAACTTACATGACAATGTTAAATCTTGTCCAATCACTTTTGCCCTCATAGATAAGACGGAGGAAGTTTCCGAATTTTATGCTAATCCAGAAAGAGATAAAACCACAATTCTGGTTGTAGAAGAACCACTCGACATTTATGCCATTGAGCAAACCAAACAATTTAAAGGCACTTATCATGTTTTAGGCGGAGCTATTTCGCCTATCGATGGCATCACGCCAGACGAATTGCATATCAAAGAACTCTTAAACCGCATCACCCCAGATAACGTGCAAGAAATTATTATTGCCACTAATCCCTCCGTAGAAGGGGAATCAACCGCTTTATTATTACAAAAAATGATTGAAGACAGCCATTCAAATGTCAAGGTTACTCGGCTAGCTCGCGGATTACCGCTCGGCGTAGATTTATCCTATGCCGACCAAATCACTTTGTCAGCAGCCCTCGAAAACCGCACTAAACTCTAAATCACAAAATCCATACAAAAAAACTCTAGCTTTTTTCATTATTCTTATGATATAATAAGAATAATATGGAAGGTGAAGGTAGAAAAAAAGCAAATTTTTGGGCAAAGCTAGACAGTTTAGTGCCTAATCACACACAAAGGTATGCGATAGATATAGATGGGGAATATCAAGGCTTACGCTTGCCAGTTTCAACGCAAGTTCGCGCTATGCGTACTTTTCTAGTGCTATTCTTAGTGATCTTCACCAGCCTTTTTATTATCATCGGTTGCCAACCTACCGCTACTGATGCTGTCAATTATCCTGAGCTACAAATTAGTAGTATCGATCTGGAGAGTCCCGTCGAGCCAATCGAGCCAGTCGACCGCCAACTGGAAGCACCAGCAACTATTGCCGGCGCTTATAGTCAACACAACAACAAAACTCTTATTATCGGTCACTCCACCACCGTATTTCAAAACTTGCACAACGTCAAAATTGGCGAAGAAATTACTTACGGCAATCGCATTTACAAAGTCATTGATACTGAAACCTTATTAAAACAAGATGTCAATATGAAAGAAGTCCTTCAAGGCACAGACAGAGAAACAATTATCATTATGACTTGCGCAGGCGAATTGCTAAAAAATCAAGATGCCACCCATCGTTTTCTCGTTACCGCAGTACTAATATAATCAAAAGATACTAGGCAGTAGAGAGAAAGACCACCCCGCTGCGAACGTCGAAAATTCGGAGCAATACGTGTTGGCGCACCATAAGAGATATAAGTATCGCCAAACTGTTCAGCAGCTGTACAGCTCCATAAAAATATCTCTACACCTGGACCATAAAAACGTTCTGAATCGACAATATATGAGGCGTAAACACCATAAAGCGGAGCGGACAACATAGTTAATCCATTCGTGCCAATATTAGCGCCAACATAACCCCAACTCTGATTTGTTTCCTTAATCGGAAAAGTGAAGCCGTATGATAGCAATAGCTCCGGAATCTCGCCCTTTGGTATTTTCTCAGCATTCCTCTCACTCGTTGCCATTTTCCAGCCTTTAGGACAGATACTATATTTCTATTTATTATTAAGCTAGATTAGTTAGCTCTTTCTAGATTCGTTAAGTAAACCCAGCCTTAAATCATACTTGTTTTTGTTTAGAACACCATGTATAATAAAAATGTCTTAAGTTTTTCAATTTGCTCATGTGTTTTTTGCACTGAGATTTCATTATGCGCATGCATTAGAGTATTATGGTAATATTGTGTTTTATAAAAGCGGCATCGCGGACAGTTAAAACATAATTTACCATAAAAAGTAATGCGTGAGCTAATTGTAAAAGGCTTAAGACACCTCTGCGGTGTCGCTTTTTGTTATAGACAAAGTTGTTGAAATTTGGGTTTTATCTACCTCCTATAACAAAGTAGCGACAGCTGCGAGGTGTCATATATAAACTAA
>CAZVTE010000090.1:0-4942 GCA_964629705.1 uncultured Candidatus Saccharibacteria bacterium
GTTAATTACGGACTGGATGCGAGGTGATGTCTGAATTACCAGAAAAACAAATCAAACGACTACGTAGCCTTATCCAAGAGGCTGAAACTAATCTTGCCGCTGCAAAAGAGCTCTTAATTTCTGTTTTAGGTGACGGTGAAATCATTACAGCTCCAAGAGATACAGTCGTCACAAACCCCGAGGGCAAGATTATTGAAGGTGTTTTTGACGGTCAAATCATGATTGGTCCTGACGGCAAAAATTATCCAGTCCCCGTGAATTATGCTTCCAAGTCTAAGCTAGTAGAAGGTGACATCCTTAAACTCACAATTACACCAGAAGGTAAATTCCTATACAAACAAATTGGACCAGTAGAACGTCGCTCTGTTATCGGTACACTGATTCACCATGATGATAAATATTTTGTTGAAGTTTCTGGCAGGGAATATGAAGTCTTATATGCTTCTGTGACTTACTTCCATCTCAAGGAAGGTAGCCAAGTTTCTGCCATTATCCCAGCTAACAATGATCAAGCCGCTTGGGCCGCCGTAGAGGCCGCACTATAATCGTAACAAGGGTGGCAAATGGCATTATACCGAAAGTACAGACCAACCACACTAGCAGATGTCATCGGACAAGAGCAAGTCACTTCTGTTCTTAATAATAGTCTCAAACAAGATAAAATTTCACACGCCTATCTTTTTATTGGTCCACGCGGCACTGGTAAAACTTCAGTTGCCCGCATTCTCGCCCACGCTGTCAATGGTTTTAAATATGAAGTCGAGGATAGTTATCTTGACATTATCGAAATAGACGCAGCTTCTAACACCGGCGTTGACAATATTAGGGAGCTACGCGAAAAAGCCATTATTGCCCCTAGCGATGGTAAATATAAGGTTTACATTATCGACGAAGTCCATATGCTCACCAAGAGCGCCTCTAACGCTCTTCTCAAAACACTTGAAGAACCACCAGCCCACGTCATTTTCATCATGGCTACTACTGATGCACACAAAGTGCCGATTACCATTTCTTCACGCACTCAAGTTTTTACCTTCAAATTGGCAGATGCCGAAACAATGTTAAAACATTTACAAAACATTTGTCAAAAAGAAAAAATTGCTGTCGATGACGATGCCTTGAAATTAGTTATTACCCGTGGCGGTGGCTCATTCCGTGACACTTTGAGTCTGCTCGACCAAATTTCCAGCCTCAGTGACCAAAAAATCACCGCAGAAATGGTACAAAACGCACTCGGTTTACCTTCTGCACAAATTATCCAGCAAATTCTACAAGCCGTTACGAATGGAGACAATGATACGATTCATAGCCAGCTGTTTGAACTACTTAACTCTGGAATGCGCGCCGAAACTATCACCGAAGAAATAATTAATCAAATTATGCGAAATCCCGAGCCACAAACTATCCAAGCTTTGGACAAATTAACTAACGTCAAGCCACCTTTTGCCGAAGCCAAGTTATTAGTAGCCTTAATCACAAGTAGTTCAGCGCCAGTAACCAAATCTCAAGCTGCGACAAATAAAACTATGGCATCTCCCGTGGCAGTGCCGGAAGTAGTCGCAAAAGGACCTATCACGCCAGAAACAGTGACAGAAATGACTATCGAAAAGCCAAAGCATGATGCTAACGGCGTTTTTAGCTGGGATAATTTACTTAGTAACATCCATCAGAATTATAATGCGCTTTATACTCAACTTACCAAATGTGATTACGATTTTAAAGATAATACTTTGCACCTCTATCCAACTTCCAAATTCACCAAAAAATTCCTCGAAAAAAATGAGCATAAACAAATCATCATGGAATACTTAAGCGGTTTTGGCCTAGCAATTCACGACCAATCCGATTCAAAACTCAGCAAAGATCCTACACTTTCACAAATTTCTGCTATAATGGGTAGTGTGCAAGAAGCTGATGGCGAGATGCCGTTCTAGCTGAAAGAGGTAAAAGAAAGCAATATTTTACTCTGTAATTACAGGGTGGATTATTTGCTAGATTGCAGAAGGAGGTAATTATGGAGTATCAGGAAGAAAAATCAAATTACGAGCAGGCTGGCGCCAAAATTCCTCCTCAAGATATTGAAGCCGAGAGGTCATTGCTGGGAGCTTTATTACTTTCTGACACATCTTTTCCAAACGTTCTTGAAAAAGTTAATTATCAGGATTTTTACGACCCAAAGCACTCTAGCATCTTTCGTGGTATGACCGCGCTCTACGAAAGCCACCGGCCAATCGATTTATTAACCTTAACCTCCGAGCTCAAAGCCCAAAAGACTCTCAAGACTATTGGTGGCTCACCCTATCTAACCGAACTGACCAATAGCGTGCCAACAGCTTCGCACACCGAGGCTTATGCTGACTTAGTACAACAAGCCGCCATCCGTCGACGCTTAATTAAAGCTGGCACGGATATTGCTACCGATGCCTATGATTCCAAAAACGCCATTGGAGAGCTTGTAGGGCGCGCTGAAAAAACTCTGTTCGAGGTTTCCGATCAATCCACTAAAACCGACTATACTGCCCTTGAAGATTTGCTAACTGATGCTTACGAACGTATCGAGATGCTCTCCAAGAATAAAGGTGCCACTCGTGGCCTCAAAACTGGCTTCTATGACCTCGACAAAAAGACCGCTGGCTTTCAAAAGGGCGATTTAATCATTATTGGCGCCCGCCCAGCCATGGGTAAAACCACTTTTGCACAAAATCTCACTTATAATGTAGCCACCCGAAATAGTGGCAAACATGGGGTACTATTCTTCTCTATGGAGATGGCCAAAAACGAAATTGTCGACCGTATGATTGCCGATGTTGCCAGTGTTGATTCTTGGAAAATCCGCACTGCCAATCTCGCCGAGGAAGATTTTGCCAAGATTGGTGACGCCCTTGGCGAAATGAGCGAAGCTCCAATTTTTATTGACGACACAAGCTCTATGACTATTCTGGAACTCCGAAACAAAGCCCGCCGCGCTGCCCATGATAATGATATTGGTATGGTAGTGGTAGATTATTTGCAGCTCCTACAAGGTTCTGATCGCTATGCCGGTAACCGCGTTCAAGAAGTTACCGAAATTTCTCGTGGTCTCAAAACTATGGCCAGGGAACTGGAAATTCCCGTCATTGCTCTCGCTCAGCTTTCTCGTGGCGTCACCGGGCGCGATGACCCTAGACCAGTACTTTCTGACCTCCGCGAATCAGGTTCCATTGAGCAGGACGCCGATATGGTAATGTTCCTGCATCGCCCTGATTACTATCGCCAAAATCAAGACGACTTCGTACCAACCAATATTTCCGAGTTAATTATCGCTAAACATCGTCACGGACCGGTTGGCAAGATTGAGCTCTATTTCCACCCAGAATTACTACGCTTTATGTCCATCGATCGCGAACATGGTGATAGCGAAGGCTAAAAACTTCCACATTTTGAAATATTCATGCTATAATTAATATGTGAAGAAAATAAATTCTAAATCTTTCTTATATCGCCATCGTTTTGGCATAGCATACGGTTGCTTAGGCACATTTTTGATAGCACTAATTTTTATCTTACCTCTTCTTGCGCCCAATGGGCTTTCCGAGGCCGAGATGGAATCTGCCACCCACTCTTACGCCCTACACTTCGACTCAATCTTCAAGGGCGACATTGTTAACCTACCATACCGTGCTTTACAAAAATTATCAATTATGTTATTTGGCTTGACAATATACTCAGTAAAGTTGCCTAGTATAATAATTGGTGCATTTCTAGCCCTACTTTTAATCTTACTGCTTAATCGTTGGTTCAAAAATAATGTTGCAATTTTTGCTTCAGTCTTAGCAGTTCTATCTGCATCTTTTCTCTACTTAGCTGGTTCCGGCACGCCTTTAATTATGTTAGTCTTTTGGCCAACCTTATTGCTTTGGTTAGGCTCAAAAATCCAAGGTGTCACCAAACCTAAACCGTTCTATTGCTTTATATTTGCTTTTATGTTGCTGTTTGCCATTTTTACACCTCATTTAATCTATCTAGTAGCCTTCATTGTAATATTTGCCTTACTACACCCACACTTACGTTTTACAATTAAAACTTTGCCAACCATTCCTCTTGTCGTTACTATCCTCATCATCCTAGGAGGGCTTGCAACCATTGTAATGAGCGCAATTATCAATCCAGAAATCATCGCCGAATTAACACTAACTAGAAATTTCTCCTTTAATGCTTTCTTTAGCAATCTACAGACTGCCTTTTTGCCCTTTTTTGCTTGGAATCTCACCCTAGAGAGCGCTTTTCTCTCTCCTTTTATCGGATTAGCTTCAGTAGCCTTAGCTATTATTGGTTTGATGTCTACTACTAAAGGTTTCTTTGCCTCAAGAAACTCTATTGCCACCTGCCTAATTATCTTCACAATCTTGCTGGCTGGGCTAGAGCCAGAATCTGCTATCCTTATCCTTCTACCTATGGCTATCCTAATTGCCCACGGCCTCAGATATGTACTTGATAAATGGTATGATCTCTTTCCCGAAAACCCCTATGCCAGAATTTCGGCAGTCTTCCCAATTGGCCTGTTCCTAGGCGTAATGATTTACGGCGGTATTACTCATTTTATCTACGGCTACCGTTATATTCCGCTAGTCGCCAACGAATTTAATAATGATTTAGCCTTAATTAAAGCCAACATTAGTGGCAATGATACGCTTTTCGTACATCAGAATACGATCGAATATAGCTTCTATAAAATTCTTGAAGACGAGTCTGATATCACCATTTTAGGTGAAATTACCTCTGAGAATACCGCCAAACTCAAGCAATATGCCACTCTAGAAAACTGGAGCAAAAGCCCAAATGGCACTCTGAAACAAATAATAACCTCGCCAAAATCAGATAATTCTGATAGAATATACATATACACCGTGAACCCTAGTGCTCACGAGTTAAATAGTGAAGAAACAAAGGAGTAATTGATATG
>CAZVTE010000091.1:0-4811 GCA_964629705.1 uncultured Candidatus Saccharibacteria bacterium
GTTTTTGATGTCAAAAAACTATATATCAATCAAAAAAAGAATAGGAGGAATATACAACTACTATGTATAAACTCAAGAATATTAAACTAACCAATCTGCTAGGTTCAGTGTGTAGTATTATGCTGCTAGCACTAGCATTTCTTGCTATCACTCCACCAGTCTATGATGGTGCTTCCGCCGAGGAGCTCCAAGTCAGTGTAGCAGTGCATGATTATCTCAAAGTAGCACTGAGTACCACCGCACTTAACCTAGACGTAACGCCAAGTATTGACGGTAGTTTTGTGACGTCTGATAGTGATGTCACTATGAAGGTAGAGACGAATAACCCTACGGGTTATAAGCTCTACATGTCTACACAAGACAATCAGACGGCACTCGTGAACGTGACAGGAGACAAGATAGAAAGTATTGCTGGTAGCAAGGTAGCCTCAAGTGACTTTCCCATGAACACTTGGGGTTATCAAATGGCAATAGGTGATGCTACAAGCAGTACTTATGATAGTATCCCATCTACCATTACTACACTAGATAGTGCGAGAAAGGCAGAAGAAACCTACAAGTTCAACTTTGGGATTAAGGTTAATGCAGAGAAATCTGGTACTTATGCTAATACCTTAGTACTATCCGCTGTAGCGAGCCCTACCGAACTCTCTACTCTCACCGACCTGACGTATATGCAAGATATGACCAGTACGATTTGCCAGAACACTATTGTGAATGACGATGGTAAAAATCCAGTTACTAAGCAACTGATTGACATCCGTGACGGCAAATCGTACTGGGTATCTAAGCTGAAAGACGATAATTGTTGGATGGTGCAGAACTTAGCATTAGATATACCAGCAGAAGGGCTTAAAGCGGTGGATACGGATATAAAGAGTGATTGGAATGCGAGTTCAGCGTATCCGCCAACTGTAACCGAAACAAGTGTACCGGAAAGAATCGAAGATGGTGGACCGGCAACAGCTACAAGAAGTTGGGATTTGGGGGAGTATGTACTAACTAATCCGACCGATGCCACTGTTTGCAGCAATACTAGTGGTACAAAGCCAGAAGGTGCTACTGATGATGGATTTAACTCAGTTTGGACGGGCGGAAACTTGGATAACTGTAATCGTCTAGAAAAATGGAACGGTACACAAGACGCACATTACCTCCTTGGTAACTACTACCAATGGAACACAGCGACTGCAGGGAGCGGGGGAGAAATCGTGAGTGGTGGTACGGAAGGGGATAATAATAGCTTTATGCCAAACAATGCTAAAGACTCAATTTGTCCGAAAAACTGGCAGCTCCCAAGTGCGGATAGTGGGGTAGCAAGGAGCGCAACTGATATTGCTAGTATTAGTAATTACGCAAAGAAATATGGTAAAACTTTTACAAACTTGTTTACGAGTTATGGGTTTGAGTTTCCGAGCATTATAGCGCCAAATATTTATGGACCAAATGAACAGAATGGCTATAATACTGCTGATATTCCATTTTATTTTTCTCGTTCTGGAAATATCACGCTCACTATTGGCGCACTGAGGCGAATAGGTGATACTGGTACATTCTGGGCTAATATGCCCGCTACGAGCACTTCTGGTGCCTACCGTCTTGACTTTAACAGTGTTGATACATTGCCATCCCCCTTTGGCGTTCGTTGGGTTGGTTATTCCGTGCGTTGCGTAGCACGGTAATTTTTCCTGCAACTTTAATCCGTGTTAAGCCTAGCGTACTTCAACAAATAACGGTCAAGTGTAGACTTGACCGTTTCATGTTGGTGTTGAGAATATCTAAAAACAATCAAGTCGCCACTTGATTGTTCTATACGTAAGTATGTTCCTATAAAAACAGTCAAGCCGTCACTTGACTGTTCTGTTCCGCCTCTGTGAAATTAGGCTTCTTTTTTCTTAAAATAGCTCTTGCCGAGCTTGCAAATTGGGCAAATAAAGTCGTCTGGAACTTCGTCGCCGTAATAAACGTAGCCGCAAACTGTGCAAATCCAAGCAGTTTTGCCTTTTTCAGTAGTAATTTTAAGCAGGTCTTCTTTGTTTTCTTGATAATAAGCGTAAGTCATTGGTTCTTTATCTTCTAGAATGTCGCCTTCAATCATTCTGCCGATAAATAAGGTATGCGTATCGCAGTCGATGCTATCGACTCTTTCAAGGATGATGTATCCTAAAGATTTTTTGACAATTTTAACGCCCTCAACTTCTTCGGTGTCGATACCTTCAAATTTATTAATATCTTTAGAGCAGTTAAACCCGAATTGTTTGATAATTTCGCCATCGGCATCTTTGCCTAAAATTGAGATTGCATACTTATCATTCTCTTGTAATAATTTATGAGTGTGATTATCTTTGCAAACGGATACAGCAATGAGTGGATTGTCGCCACTACTAGCTTGCATTACGGCGTCAACTACACAACCGCCACCGTTTGTGGTGAGTACATACATGCCTTGACTAATTTTGCGGGTAATTTTCTTGTTCTTCATTTTTACTCCTTTCTTCTGATTGGTTTTTCTTGTCGCCACCATGGAAGCTAATCATAATTGGAGTGCCAATAAACGGGAACTTTTCGCGAATCTTGCGTTCCAAAAAACGTTTCCACGACCAGTGTACGAGGCTGACATCGTGCCCATAAACCACGAACCACGGTGGACAGGTGTCAGTCTGAACCATGTATTTGAGCTTGGGGCGAGTGTTCTTGAGGCCGGCCGGTGGATGGCTAATGACGGCTTCGTTTAGAATTTTATTAAGTTCGGAAGTTTTGATTTCGGTATGTCTAGCGATGTCGATTTGGAGTGATAACTCAAAAAGTTTTGTGACGTTTTTGCCAGTTTCGCTGCTAGTAAGTAGTACGGGTGCATAGGGTAAGAAATTAAAATCTCTTTCTAAGTCATTTAAAATTGTATCAACATCTTCTACCAAATCGAGTTTAGTAACGACTACTATAATACCTTTGCCAGCATCAATGATTTGCCCGGCAAGTGACTGGTCGAGCTTAGAATGTGGTTCGGTAGCGTCGATTAGTAAAGCACAAATATCGGCTTCTTCGATGGCGGCAAGAGTGCGCAGGGCGGAGAATTTTTCAATGCCAACTTCACGCTTTCCTGGCCGCCTGAGGCCGGCAGTATCCAAAATTTCAATATCACGTTTCTCGTAGCGGAGGTTTAGACGGTTGACATCTCGAGTGGTACCTTGACGAGAGCTAACTAAGGCTTGCTGCTTTTTGCCAAGGGAGTTGAAAAGACTAGATTTGCCAACGTTTGGCCGGCCGATTAGGGCGAGCTTTAGACTCGGAGGGTTTTTAGCTTGGTATTCGGCTCTAGGGTTACCTAAGGTTTGCGCAATGGCAGTTTTGAGTTCTCTCGTTCCCTGCCCAGTAGTGGCAGAAGTACGAAAAGTCTGTTCTGATTTGATGCCGAGACGCAAAAAATCCTCATCTGGCAAAGATTCACCGAGGTCTGATTTATTCAACACCAGGAAAAGTGGCTTCTGAGATTTAAGGGCTTTTTTGGCGATATCCTTGTCGCGCTGGTCGGGATACTTGCTGGAATCGAGAGTGAGTAGAATTAAATCTGCGGTAGCGATTGCGTCTTCAACTTGGTCCTGAATTCCGGCTTCGAAGTCATCCTCCGGGTCTTTCAAACCAGCAGTATCAATCATAAGAAACTGATTATCGATTTTCGCAAGAACATTATCACGCGTAGTGCCCTCTTCGCGAGCAACGATGGCGATACTTTTGTGGGCAAAACGATTAAGTAAGCTAGATTTGCCAGCGTTAGTTTGGCCGATTAAGGCAACGATTGGAAGCTTCTTCATATCTTTATTATAGCGTAAAAGAGTTGATTTTACAAGAGAAGGTTTAGGTAAAGATAATGGTATGAATATAATTATATCCCTCAGGGTAGGCTGAGGGATATAGCAGGCATATTTAACGTGCAAGACAGCGAATAGTACGACCGTGCGTCCTGTTATCAGATACAGATGGGTACACATTATTAGCATCAACACTAACTATATAATTACGCTGGGGTATAGTTTCAATAGCAGCCGTGCCAGAATGGTAACTGCCAGATGTACCTATGCCCCGCATCGAGTCAGTATAGAGATTAATAATACCACCGCTAGTAAAATAAAAAGGAGCAGAACCCATTTTGTATACATTCTGCTGTTGATATATTGATCCAGCATTCCAAAATTCACTTGATACCGTCTCATTAAACTGATACCCATATGCATTAAATAACTTATAAAAAGTATTACCATATTTGACATCCAAACTTCTAGCATTCATTTGGCTCTGTGGTAATCGCCACCCCACTGGGCAGACTGAGCTAGGTGCATTCCATGGAGCATCAATACTGGTACTTATATTTTCTCCCCCACTCCCCGCAGTGGCTGTGTTCCACTGGTAGTAGTTGCCAATGAGATAATGGCTATCCTGCGTACCGTTCCACTTTTCTAAACGATTACAGTTATCTAGACTACCACCCGTCCAGACTGAGTTAAGACCATCATCAGATATGCCACTCGGACTTGTCTCGACAGGAACCCTGCAGAGAGTATAGTCCGTGGGATTAGTTTGAATATATGCGCCTACATCCCAACTATAGCTAGTAGTGGAGTTCTGTTCTATGCTAAAGTTATTATCCGTAATTGTTCCCGCACTCGGTTTCCATCCCGCCGGTATATTATCGCTCTGGCTGATAAAACCTGCACTAGGCTCTGCTGGTATATCCAAATCAAGATTCTGTACCATCCAACAGTTCTGATCCGCTAGCTTAGAAACCCAATACTGTTTACCATCCCTCGTATCTG
>CAZVTE010000092.1:0-4782 GCA_964629705.1 uncultured Candidatus Saccharibacteria bacterium
CCTCAAGCGCCATTTTCTTGCCATAGCGCTAAGAGATGTTTTGATATTCTAAAATCGCCATCTAACTCCTTTCTTTTAGATACTTAATCGTTTCTTTCGTGGAAAAACCCAACTCTTGCATCGCCGTCAGATACTCATGAGTTTTATCATCGGCAAACTTCGTCCGATATTTCACCAAACGTTTTTCGCTGGTAGTCACAAATTTACCGTTTGTACGCTCGGTGGTAATCAATTTTAGCTCCTCGAGTTCTGCCAAAGCCCGCTGCATCGTATTCGGATTCACCTTGGCAAGCAGCGCCAAATCCCGTACAGACGGCAATTTGCTTCCTGGCGGCATTTTTCCCGACACGATATAGAGCTCAAGCTGTTCCACTAATTGAACGTAAATCGGCCGCTCGTTATTAAAATTAAATTTCATTGTCTTATTGTCTCACTGTATTACTTACATAATACAATAATATGAAACTTTTATATTTTCGTCAAGTCTAATTTTCACTCTAGGTTTTTTAATATAAATGTGCTATACTTACCCTATGAATAACCTTTTAACGACCCCTCAGAACATATTTCACTCGCTTTCAGTGCAATTTCTCACCATAATCTTTGTAAATCAGCTACTTTATGGTTTATTAAATTTAATAATAAAGGTTAAAAATGAGTCTCAAATTAGAGCATGTTTCTAAATCTTTCGCCGGCAAAACCGTTGTGAATGACCTGTCGCTCGCTATCAATGAGCCTAGTGTTTACGGTTTACTCGGCACCAACGGTGCTGGCAAAACTACCACCATCCGCATGATTCTCGGTATCCTTACCAAGGATAGCGGCGAAATCACCTGGAATAATCAACCAGTCGATCGCAAAACTGTCAATTTTGGCTACCTACCAGAAGAACGTGGCGTCTATCCTAAAGTCAAAATTCGCAATCAACTACTTTATTTTGCTGAACTGAAGGGAATCAACAAAACTACTGCAAGCTCCGCCATCGAAAGCTGGGCAGAAAAGCTAAAAGTTACCGAATACCTTGATATGCCAGCCGAGAAACTATCCAAAGGGAATCAGCAGAAAATTCAGTTTATGACCGCCGTCGTGCATAATCCCGACCTCGTAGTTTTAGACGAACCTTTCTCTGGTCTCGACCCCGTGAATACTGAACTGCTTAAAAACTTAATTATCGAAATGGTACAGCAAGGCAAATACATTATTATGTCTGCACACCAAATGCCAACCATTGAAGAATTTTGCAAAGACATTTTAATTCTCAATCGCGGCAACACCGTTCTTCAAGGCAATCTCCAAAAAATCAAAGCTTCCTACCCGGCAAATCACGTTGAAATTAGTACAAACAGCGACATTCGTAAATACATCAAAGAATTAGAGCTTAAAATTGAAAACCAAGTCGAAAATAGTTACACTATTACGATCTCTTCCGAAAAATCCGCCCATCAGTTGTTAGATAAACTTGTCAAAGCGGGTGTCACAGTCGAAAAATTTGAAATTATGAAACCAACCTTAAATAGTATCTTTATTGAGAAAGTCGAGGCCGAAAATGCGTGATATTCTCACCGTTATGAAATTCACTATGAAAGATTTAATTAGTCGTAAATCTTTCCGTATTAGCACTATTATCATACTAGTATTGATTATTGTTGGGTTTAATATTCCAAACTTCCTAGAAGCTGTCAACGGTGGCAACCCCGATGCTGAAACCGTGCTCGTCGATCGCGACAATGTCCTCGAAGGCCAGCTTGACGAATGCACAGAAGCTGAAGCCTGCGATTATATCGTCAACCATAATCTTAGCGATGAAGAGATTAAGGAAAAATTGAATAATGACGAGCTCAGCATGGCAGTTATCATTTCTGCGGCAAAACAAGATGGGAGCTTCAAACAGCCCATGGTCACCTTTTTCACTAAAAATAATCTCACCTCAACCTCGCAAAGCGATGATATGAATCAATGGATCGTTTTCCTGCAATCAGCTTATCAATATCTGCAAGTGGAAAAATTAAACCTAAGTAAACAAGCTATGAACCAAATTTTTCCAAACTTCCTGACCGCCGTTAAATATAGTGATAATCAAGAAATCGGTGGCGACATCTCTGTCATGATGATTTTATCCTGTATCCTCTTCTTTGCAATCTACTTCTGTGCTTTCCAAGTTTCTAGCTCTATTACCACCGAAAAAACTTCCAAAATTATGGAAACGCTCGTCACTTCCACTAGCCCACGCAATATCGTGATTGGCAAAACTTTAGGAATTGGTATTGTCGGTCTACTTCAAGTCATTCTCTTTGGCCTCACCGCCATTATCTGTGCCGTAGTTTGCCTCGACCCGGAAATTCTTGATACAATGTTTGATTTATCTAATTTCTCACTACTTGCACTACTTGTTACACTGATTTATTTCTTATTAGGCTATTTTGTCTACGCTTTTCTCTATGCCGTCACCGGCTCTACAGTCAGCAAACCCGAAGATATTCAATCTGCCAATACACCGGTAGTCTTGCTTACTATGCTCAGCTTTTATCTCGCTTATTTCACACTTATTGACCCGACTAGTAATCTCAATCTCTTCGCCGCACTCTTTCCGTTTTCGAGCGCCTTCTGCATGCCATTACGCATGATTATGGGTCTCGCTAGTGGCTGGGAAATCGCCCTTTCCATTGGTATTTTAGTTATCACTTGCATTGTCGTGGCACATATTGCAATTCGCATCTACTCTAATGCCATTCTCAATTATGGCAACCGTCTAAGTTGGAAAAGTATTCTCAAATTATACAAAGAGAAGTAAATGAAAAGGACAAAATTTAATAAGATTAATTAAGGAGAAGTGATATGGCACAAGAATTAGTAATTCATGGAATTTATAAACACTACAAAGGTGATTATTATATCGTTGAAGACGAGGCCATCCACAGCGAAACCGATGAGGAACTAGTACTCTATCGCGGCTTATATCACGGCGGTAAGCATGGCGGACAATTCCACCTCTGCGCCCGCCCAAAACAAATGTTTCTTGAAGAGCTTGAACCTGAAAAAGCTAAAAAATTTGATCAAAAATATCGTTTTGAACTGCAAGACATTAAAAGTGTCGCCGGACACTAACATGGTAAAAGCCCTCTTTATTGATGTGGACGGCAGTCTACGCAACAGTCGACACGAAATTACACCACGCACTATTCAAGCTCTGAAAACAGTCCAGAGATATAATTACTTACCAATATTATGTACCGGCAACCCTTACTTGTATTCTGCAAGACTTAGCCAAGAATTTAATGGTACCCACATCATCGCTAGCACTGGCGCTGTGATTTATAATTGTCAAACCCAAAAAATTCTATATCAAGTTTCACTGAGTCAAACTGACCTTCAAAACATCCATCAAATTGTTGGCAAAAGTGACAGCGACTACGCTATGGCTCTGGATGGTGAATATGTCAGATTTTCTGCGCAAACTGCCTGGGAAAGGCTCTGGAATAAAATTAAAAATCATACAATACCTCAAATCACCTTAGAAAGCTACGATTTTGACTACATGCTAAGTATTTGCAACAAAATTAGAGCCACTACATC
Source organism: uncultured Candidatus Saccharibacteria bacterium (assembly GCA_964629705.1). Classification (GTDB taxonomy): domain Bacteria; phylum Patescibacteriota; class Saccharimonadia; order Saccharimonadales; family Saccharimonadaceae; genus Nanosyncoccus. The sequence goes on from CAZVTE010000092.1 coordinate 3,574, forward strand.
GATGCAAGTTCCTAACCAATCTAAGCTTCTCACACAAAACCGCCCTGGTCCTAAACACACGAAATACTTCTGCGATATCCTTAAATCTGGCATTAACAAAGGGAGCGGTATTAAAACTTGTTGCAAACTCCTAGGAATCTCTCAGAATAACACCATCAGCATTGGCGATGATTTAAACGACCTCGACATGTTTGCTGCTTGCAAATACAATATCGCTATGGGTAATGCACTCGAACAGGTAAAAACAGCTGCGAACTACGTCACTCTAGATAACGACCATGATGGTTTAGCTGATTTTATCGAGAAAAAACTGCTTGTCTAATCTTCTTTACTCTCTTCGTTGAGAATCTCGGTTTGTGTTATTTGCAATTTTGTAAAATAATTATTCGCCTTAGCTACCGCCATCGCTGCATCTAAGACTTCACGATTAGTAGGGAACTTATCATCCATTTCTACATGCGCCACCTCAATTGGCATTAGTGCTCGCCCATAAATCCAGTTATTTTGTCGATCCGGATCGGGAATTGCCTCACCAATCGTTTTAATACGCGCCACCATCCGTGCCCACTTTTCCCGAGTACCATCTTCAAGATTATTAACTTCCAAGTACCCCAAATAATCACACTTATCAATCGTCACGTTAATTTCTTCCAGCAATTCACGTGCTAATGCTTCTTCTAAACTCCCATCGCTTGGATCAATATGTCCGCCAGTAATCCGCCCCTCACCGTTCTTAAATCGCACCAAATGCCGCCCATCTGGCATCACCAAAACTGCATGCACGCGATTAAACTCCGCAAAATCCAACTTTTCCTGCGGATGCCAAACTAGCTGATATTTTTCTAAATCCATATTTATATTATAACATACATAATACAGGAGTTGTATTTTTAAAAATACTAGTTTTTTGGCTACATTTGAGAGTTTTAGTATGCTATAATTATATTGTTACAATAACTCATCTATGAAAAGCGGATTTACTTTTGTATAATCCTATATTTAAACGACATCATAAGGAATGATCGTTGCTTATAGGATTTTCAATCCGCTAAGTGGGTTATTGTAACACCTTATGGTGTCGTTTTTTATTGTGGGTATTTTTCTAAAATTATCTACCTTCTTCAATAATAAGTGACTACTCTAAGGGTGATTTTAATCTTCCCGAATCAACTATCCTAGGCAATTGATTCCGGAGAATAGGTTATAAAC
>CAZVTE010000093.1:0-278 GCA_964629705.1 uncultured Candidatus Saccharibacteria bacterium
ACTTAATATTTTTCTATCCAAACATCTTCAGAATTGCTTCATGGTATAAACTCTGCACTTGTGTGAATTTTTCTGGATGTTGCAAAAGGAAGCGTTTAATCATTACGCCGCTATTTACCTCCATCACCAATAACTCATTCTCTGAAGTTTCAATAATGTCAACACTGCAAAATCGTAAACCAGTGGCTGCTGCAGCTCCTTGTGCTAGCTGGGTAAGCTGCATTTTTTTCTCTTGATTCGCAATTTCCGTGGCTTCAGCTCCTTTTTTTAGATTAAAT
>CAZVTE010000093.1:288-4779 GCA_964629705.1 uncultured Candidatus Saccharibacteria bacterium
TTGCCAGTTGTTGGAATTTGTCAATAAACTCTTCATATAGGATAGTTTTTCCTCGCCGTCTAGCATAATTAGCCGATATTCATGCCTAATATTATAAAATGGGCACATTACTGCCGAGTGGCTCTGTCGAAAAACCTTCGCGAAAGCATCTGGAATTTGCAATTCTCTAGTAATCTGAAAAACTCCTTGCCCGCAAGTACCGGCCGCCGGTTTAATTACGATATGATTGTCGTGAGAGTGCAAATATTCCGCCACATACTCTAGAGAATTACGATGTTTAGCGTAAGTCATCTTGTTGTCTGCATTATAAAATATCGCCTGCTCTATAACGGGGATATCGGCTGCTTTTAGTGTACTATATGTTGCAAATTTATCATCTGCAATTTGTCCGGCCGCTTGATTGTTGAGGCCGAATTTATAGCCAAATATATATGCGGTTTTTTGTTCTTTTGTCAATCTCAGTACCCAATTATTGGATAAAAACTCAACCTTGATGCCTTCGGAATAGCAAATATTTGCAAGTAATCTAAAATAAAATGGCAAGCGCTCCTCATTGGGGAAGAAAACTGTATTACAATCGTCAAAAACACTAGAATCATTTTGATAAACCGGCAAGATTGTATTATGTTCGTTATAATCCATTAAAACTGAAGAAGTATCTCTATTCATATTCACATTACTCTATTATCAACTTTTTATTTCTTTATAGTATAGCATATTTTAGACGATTGTTTATGTTTATATCCATATAAAGTTAGAAGGCAATCAAAGTTATGCAGGCCATTAAAATAATCTTACCAGAAGCTTAGTAATACTAAACTTAGAGTCTGTTTCGTAAACATTCTTTTGTTTTACCGAATTTCAATCAAATATTTAAGCTCTAATGAAACAAAAACCATAAAGATTATCTTTATCTTCAACCAAAGAATAGACGCTCTCACGTCTATTCTTCTATAATTTCAGAACTCACATGGTGCGGGCGAAGAGACTCTAACTCTCGACCTCTTCCTTGGCAAGGAAGCGCTCTAAACAACTGAGCTACGCCCGCATAAACTAACTTATGCACGACACTATCAGATGCAATTTCTCAATCTGCGTTCGTCCAACTATACTCATCTTAGCACGCCAGCAAATGACTGTCAACAAGATTTTTCTAGATCTGACGCTTAGGTTGATTCATGCTTCCCAAAATCTACATTATATGATACAATATAAATGAGGGGGAGAACATTAAACTCTCAAAAAATTTGTAATCTTCGCATGTAATAAAAAGAGAAAGGGGTGGTTTTATGCGAAGAAAAAGTTCTCTAAGGCTTGTTGCCGCAGTAGTCGGCGTTCTCGTAATTATTAACGCTGGTAGTTCGGTGGTGGCAAGGTTTCACTGGAATTCTACGGGCGAGACTGGCGCGAGGTTGTACGTGGCGAGGAAAGCTGAAGCTGGAGAGGTAATGAATTATCTGGTAGCTGGCAGTTATCAGCAGCCAACTGGAGCTTTTGATCACTGGCTCACGCCAAAGCTTAAGGGCGGCATTACTTATGTAATGTACAGCAGTTACGGGTGCAACATGAAGCATATTGCACACCAAGTGATTAACGACATCCGGGAGCATGATTACAAAGCGCGTATTTTTGGCGTTTCGATTGGTGATTATGTTTGCCGCCGGGCGGAAGCAGAGTTAGAAAACGTGGAGACTTTCGCCATCAATCCAGAGCCAGAACCGGCAATTCTTAGACCATGGGCTCGCGCTGCATCTATTGGCGGAGGAGTCTTGCTAGAAGCTTTATCGGTGTTTACTGGTTATGCAAGTGTCGTCCCGAATCCAATCATGAAGACCGCATCGGGGAATGTTTCATTGGCATATTTTGCCGACCAGTTGCTTAATATTGGTTTAATTAAGCCTGCTCCGCATGCAATCAGTAAAACGAAAGCCGTTTTCTTGAGTGGTTACAGCGAAACCGAGAGTTTGGATCAGTTCCTGCAGAATCAGAAAATTCTGGAATATTTTGCTGGTGTGCCAGTTTTCTGGGTACATTCTGATCACGGTAATTCGGTCGATCAAGCGGATGGCTACATCGAAGCTTGGGCGGAGTATGAAGCTTATGAAGCTGCAAAAACAGAGAATGGTACGCCGTAAGGTATCAAAATGATGTAATTTTAAGAGCATTAGCGTTCTGCTAGTGCTTTTTTAATGCGCAACCAAATCTGACAAAAAGTCATTTTTTAATTTCGTTTTTAGAATTATTGATTATAATAAAAATAATATAAGGAAGAAATTATGACAAATAATTCAAGATGTATCAAAAATATTTGTGCGGGATTGCTAAGTTTGCTCCTAGTGGGTAGTATTGTTTTAACTATTGTTATGTCGCATCCAGCCGAGCCAGCCTGCCTCAACAGAGGCGGTTCGAATGCTACCGTAGAAAATCAGGGTAAACCAATGCGACCACAAAACTCATCCTCTGACATGGAGCAAATGAATCGCGAGAAGCCGCCAGAAAAGCCCACAGAAGCGGAATTTATGCCCACTAGAGACTCATTTGGTGGCTGTTCGCCTAACGCTGAGGCCGAAGTTATCTATTATGTCGCCTTAGCCATCGAAAGCTTATTGCTGACTACGATGCTGGTTTACCTGGTGATGTCGCATTATAATCAGAAGACTTTCAAAGAAACTTTTGTCAATACCGATAAAACCATTATCTTTTGCGCATTGTCGCTACTAATTGCAATTATCTTGACGCTTGGAGAATTTATTATTGTCTCTAAAATTATTGACGACGTCAATAATCCTTATGTTATTAATGGTCCACGAGAAGAGCAAAAAGATAAGGATACTAAGGCTGAAGATGTTGATAAAGGGGAAGAATTAACCACAAGAACTATCAACTTAAATGAATACGATTCAAATATTACGATCACTGAGGCTGGTGAATACACTATTTCAGGTGGATTTGAGCATGCAATCTTGGTTAATGCAAGTGCACCGGTAAAACTAATTCTGAATAATGCAACTATTAAGAATTCAAATACTGCTGCTATTGCTAACATTTCTACAAATGATCTTGTGGTGGAATTAGCAAGTAACTCCGTAAATACTCTTGCTGATGGTGGCTCAAGTGAGTATGATGCTTGTATTTATTCTATGGGTAAGTTGACAATTCTAGGTGATGGCAGTCTAGAACTCTCGGGCAACCAAGAGGAAGGCGAAGGTATTGCTACCGAAACTCAGGACATTGTGATTGACGGTGGCAAAATTAATATTACATCAGTTGATGATGGCATCAATGCTGGTGGTGATGGTGGCACTATTACCATTAATAATGGCGAAATATTTATCAAAGCTGGTGGTGATGGTATTGATTCCAATAAAGATTTAGTGATTAACGGTGGCAATATTTATACTATTGGATCTAGTACTGGTGGTGATGCCGGAATTGATACCGATGGTGGTTTTGCAATCAACGGCGGAGAAGTTATTGCTCTAGGATCAGATATGTTAGAAGCACCTAAAAATAACTCGACTCAGTATTCCATTAGTCTCAGCTTAGGTCAGAAAGTTGATTCTGGCGCAAGAATTGAGTTAAAAGATAGTAGTAATAATGTAGTTATGTCATTTGAAGCTCGAGAAAGTTTTCGTACTTTAGTTCTTAGTAATGATAAAATTAGCAAAGGCGTCTATACTCTAGAGATTAACGGCTCGCCAATCAAAATATCTGGTCAATCAAATATTACGGTCGAGAATATCGTGACAAATCTCAAATAAAACTGTTATTTTCGCAGTAGGTGTGCTATAATCAAGCTAGATTAGCGAGGTGTTTGAACATGAATTTATATGTCTTTGGCTTAGAATCGGATTTCACAGAGCAGCAGAAACAAGTTTTGCAGGATAATTTTACTAAAGTGTTTTTCTGTGAGACGGCAAATTACGATGCAGCCTTGCGAGATCAATCAGAAAAAGTCATAGCTCTAGATCCTGATATTACCGGATGGAAAATTGACAATACTTTACTGAGAAAGATTCCGAACTTGAGAGCGATTTGCTTGCAAACTACTGGTTTTGAGTGGGTAGATGGCGAGTTTTGCCGAGAGAATGGTATTGTTTTGACAAACGTGCCACATTACGCTAGCATCTCGGTTGCAGAAAAGTGTATTTTTATGGCGTTAGCACTCGCCAAACGTTACCCACTTTATCAAAAGCTTGGTAAAATGAGCTATGCTCCCGAGTTGATTGGCAGCGAAATGTGGAATCAGCCCACGGACATTATCGGTTTTGGTTCTATTGGACATGCTCTAGCTGAGCGATTAGAGCCTCTTGTGGGCAATAAAGAAATCTGTTATTATAGTCATAATCAAAATGATCCAAGATTTCACTACTGGCCGTTTACTGATATGTTAGCTAAGTCTGAGTTCATGTTTATTACTATTTCCAAAAATCCAGAAAGCTTGGCGCTATACAACGATTTATCAAAATTTAACAAGAGTATGAAAATCAT
>CAZVTE010000094.1:0-4718 GCA_964629705.1 uncultured Candidatus Saccharibacteria bacterium
ATTTTAGAGTAAAAATGGGCAAGCAAAAATAAATAAAAATTACAACAATTATATTTATCATAAAATAATACCCCTACTAAATCTAGTAGGGGATTGGTTTATTAAGCTGTCTTTAAGATTAGCCTACGGCTTCCACTTTTATATCAAAACACACAATACATACATATTCTTCGCCACCCGGAATCGCACCATTAAGCTCATTTAATCCAATAAATACACCCTTGCGCGTAAAAAGCTCGTCACTTAACACCGTACCGTTCGCCTCCCAACCATTATAGATTCTTGCTGTATCCGGTACGTAGCTCACCTTCACAGGCTCTTCTGCAGTAACATGTACCACATCCCAAACCATCTTCGGATTAGTATTTGAAGCTACTACAATACCATAAATCGGTTGCCCCACACCAACCTCAGGCTCTTCCGGCAAAGTCACCACCACGCGCGAATCCCTTGCAACCGCAGCATAGTCATGCTCCTTGGTATTCATAGCTCCAGTTGCACCATTACGAATATAAATCGCCACCATATATTCTTTGCCTGGTTCAATCTTAATCTTGTTACAGAGAATACTACCGTTACCAATCTGTCCTTTTTCAATAATCCGCACAAAATCACGTTCGTCACCTATCTTCGGATTATTAATAATCGAATTAAATGTCGCATGAGTCGCTTCGTCTTTTATCGTGTACACATCACGATAAATGTTTTCCTCGCTCTCTTTAGTAAATTTGAACGTTGGATAATCCACCGGATTAGATTTATCAAACAAAGCTTCAACATCAGCCTTTGTAGTTATTCCCTCACCCTGATCCACCGAATCTCCACAGGCAGTTACCGACCATATTACCGCAACCAACATGATTATTGCTAAAAATCTCGTTTTGTTTTTCCTGTTTTTCTTCATTGTTCCCCTCCTTTTGACAATGAAAGCACAATTCCAGCTACTTACAGGCAGCCTAATAAACTTTAAAAGCAACGATAGAACAATACCCCATTTTTCTATCATCTATATTATAGCACACAAATCTCAAAACCACAATGCCAAAACCATAATTACAAAAAGTGACACCCCACCCAGTGTCACCTTTCATATTACAGTCCTTATTCTTGCTCAATACCACGCATCGTCAAACTCAGCCTGCCCTTGTCATCAATCGCTGTGAGTTTCACGCGTACTTTTTGCCCCACCTTTAGTACATCACCCACATTATTCACCCTTTTATCACTAATTTGACTTACATGCAACATTCCATCTATCCCCGGAATAATCGTTACGAAAGCCCCAAAATCTTTAATTGTAGCTACCGTACCATCATAGATCTTCCCCACCTCCGGCTCTTCTATTAAGCTCTTAATCCAAGCTACCGCCTTCTCAATTGCTTCGTTCTCACCGGCCACCGTTACCAAACCAGTCTCTTCAATATCCACCGTTGCGCCAGTTTCCGACGTAATCTTATTGATTGTTTCACCACCTTTACCAATAATTGCCCCGATTTTATCTTGCTCAACCATCAACTTCTCAATTCTTGGCGCATATGGCGAGATCTCTTTTCTCGGCTCTGGAATCACGCTTAGCATATGTTCCAAAATAAACATTCTACCAGCATGTGATTGCTCAATCGCCTTCTCCAGAATCTCCACCGGCAAACCATGCACTTTCATATCCATTTGCAAAGCTGTCACACCTTCTGTCGTACCAGTAATTTTAAAATCCATATCTCCAGCAAAATCTTCCGCATCCATCAAATCTGTCAGAACGTAAGCCTTATCCACGTCATCTGAAGTAATTTCTTGCCCCTTTGGCACATCCACCATCAACCCCATCGCCACTCCCGAAACTGGTCGTTTCAAAGGCACACCTGCATCCATCAGAGCCATACAACTTGAACAAGTTGCCGCCATCGATGTCGAACCATTCTGGCTCATAATTTCCGTCACACTACGAATCGCATATGGAAAATCTTCCTCACTTGGTAACATTGGCACTAGCGCCCTCTCTGCCAAATAGCCATGCCCAATCTCGCGTCTCCCTGGAGAACCAATCCTTCCTGGCTCACCTACCGTATAACTTGGTGCATTATAATGATGCATATAACGGCGCTTCCCATCCGTCACCTCCATCGTATCCACTACTTGCGCAAAACTCAGTGGCGCTAAGGTTACAATATTCATTGCTTGCGTCAAACCACGTGTAAACAACGACGAGCCATGCACCCTCGGCAAAATTCCTACTTGCGAACTCAAAGGTCTCACCTCGTCTAATTTTCTACCATCCGGACGTACGCCGTCTTCTATAATTCCTCGGCGCACCTCTGCATGTACCGCCAAATCAAAAGCTTGCTCATACTCACCCTGCAATTTTTCCTCGTAATCTGCAACTTTTTCTTCTTCAGTCTCACCTTCGCCCAACTCTGGTGCAAATTCTGCATCCATCTCCGCTTTTAGCTCATCGACAATCTTCTGTCGCTCCAGTACATTACCCCGCACTTTCTCGCCCAGTTTCCCAACACACCAAGCGTCAACTTTTGCCTGAATTTCTTCATCGGGTAATACCAACTCATATTCTTGTGCCTCTGGCTGTACTTTTTCTACTAATTCTCGTTGCATGTCAAGCACTGGCTGAACATTTTTCACCGCCCAGTGCATCGCCTCGACAATCATTACCTCTGGAACTTCATTTGCCCCTGCTTCCACCATCATTACTCTGCCGTCTTTGCAAGCCACCACCAAGTCCATAATCGACTTTTCACGCTCTTCTGCGTTCAAGAAAGCCTTAAATTCGCCGTTCAGTCGCCCAATTCTCACCCCTGCAATCGGCCCATCAAATGGCGTTCCCGAAAGCATCAAGGCCGAACTCGCCGCAATCATCGCTACCATATCCGGCCTAAACTCTGGGTCCATAGCTAGCACCGTTGCCACTACTTGCACCTCTTGGCGATAGCCCTTCGGGAATAGTGGCCTAATCGGACGATCAATCAAGCGCCCCACTAGTACCGCTTCATCCGCTGGCTTCCCCTCTCTCTTAATAAATTTCGAGCCAGAAATCTTCCCCGCCGCATAAAATTTCTCTTCATAATCCACTGATAGCGGAAAGAAATCCTGCACCACCGGCTTCTTACCAACCACAACCGACCCCAAGACTACCGTATCACCATAAGTTACCAATACTGAAGCTGTCGACCGAAACCCCACCCGATTCACCTCCAGCGTCAGCTTTCGCCCTAGCCACTCTCGCTCAACCTTAATTGTTTGTTTTCCACTCGGATTAATAATCTCCATTCTTACCTTTCTCGGGAAAACTCCAGAAAGCAACCTTCAAATGCTCACACCTTAGCAGAGTCTTGCGTTCAAAAACTCGTTTCTGTATTTTTCCCTTTAGTTTACTTTTTCTACCTTCTTTAGTGCCTCAAAATCAATCCCCCAGCACTTTTCTACTTTTACCCATATTTCTATGAGCCTCCTCTATTATAGCACTTGTTGCTTTTTCACGCAAAATATGCCAATCGAAGAGAAAAGCTCAATGTACGATAATAATAATCGTCTGCGCCAATCTTATGATTATTATATGATATATATCTCTGGTCATCCAAACTATTGTCAACTACACTAGACATCAGTCTTCCTTCTCCGCCGATGGTGCTATTTATTAGACTGTAGCTCCAAGGCATATCTGCCGCTAGCACTGCATAGAATGGAATTGTCAATATATTAATATTCATTTCACTAGGATTATCGCTTAAAAGCCCACCCCATTCGCCACTATCCTTTTCCTCAGAAAACTCCGTTTCTTCCCATAGTTGTAGCGCATAAAAAGCGAGCAAGCTCCGCACCCCCTAGAAAAATGTATTCTATGCAACAAGTCAATAATTCAACTAGAAATTATATAACGAAATCTTCTACCAAAGTAGAATAAATAGTGGATGTGGTACTGCTTGAACAAAGTATATTCTAACCTTCAAACTGTGAAATAGGTGAAGGAGTATTAGAATAAACTATTCTGAATATAACTAAAAGGCTGTCGAAGCTCGACAGCCAGAGTGAGACACCCGTGAAGACGGGATGTCTCGCGGGTCACTTCAGAATATGTTTTTTCTAATACTAAAAACTAACATAACTAACATAACTAACATGCATCTACTTTATTACTAATATTATTACCCTTCGCCCACTTTACTTTGTGCGGAGTGGAAATATACCTTATAAAACGCTATCTATCAATGCTCCAGGACTGTATGGCGAGGTCTGGAGCAAGCGTCGAGCACAAAACAGCGAAGCCTACTATCTAGAATTCAAAGATAATGCTATCATTTGGGGAAGATATATTCAATCCTTCAATTTTTCTCTCCACTACCTTCGACTTCACCATCAAAAAAACACCCCACATTTCTGCAGAGTGCCTTCCTAAATCTTGATTACTTATTTAATACTAGTAATCTCAATCATTGAATATTTCTGGCGGTGACCAATCTCTTTATGCACACGCTTCTTCGAATGGTAGCGGATCACACGAATTTTATCACCTTTGACTAATTCCTCGACAACCTTCGCCTTCACCTTTACGCCAGCAACCTCTGGAGTACCAACCTTAACATCGTCTCCGTCAATCACAAGTAAAGCACCAGTCTCGAGCTCTTTCGTTCCTTCCGGGAGGAGGTCCACCCGTAGGGTCTCTTTCTCCTCGACAAGATATTGCTTCCCGCCGATGAGTACAACTGCTT
>CAZVTE010000095.1:0-4693 GCA_964629705.1 uncultured Candidatus Saccharibacteria bacterium
TTTATCAGTCAAAGTGATAATATTCCGGCAGGATGGAAACCAACGGAAGGAACAAGGACTGGCAATTTAAATATTAATGATGTCAGCGAGACTGATTATGTTGTAAGTTACAGTTGGGATATGGGGAATTATAAGATTAAAGACCCTCTAACTCTTGCAGAATGTCCAGCCATTATACAGGGTGGAAATTTAGGCAACTGCAATCTAGTAGCAACAACAGTAGGGCTTACTGGTGATACTATTCCTAGTTCCGTCAAGAGCATAAAAAGTCTACACTATCATGTTGGTAACTATTACCAATGGAATGCAGCGACAGCGGGAACCGGCGAAACTCTCGTGAGCCAAGATGCACCCGGCTCAATATGCCCAAAGGGTTGGCAACTAGCAAACTCTAAGAAGCCATATACAGACTTGCTAAATGCATATGACCTTCAGAGTAAGCCGGTTAATTCATCCTATAATATTGCTGCCGAACCAATTTACTTAAGCTATCTAGGTGCACTTGTTCCTAGCGCAAAACTATATATGTTTGGCGTAGCAGGAACTTATTGGTATGGTATAGCTAATAATACTACAGAGTACGCCACTCATCTTGATTTTACTGGAAACTATGTAATTCCTGGTTTTCGTAGCACCCGAAGCACAGCGCGACCTATTCGTTGTGTAGATCGCTAAACGGCAAAGCTATTCACAATTAATCTAACTGTGCTCATCTTTAGCCTGCTAGTCGAGTAAAACTACTCCTTGGTAGGCTAATTTTATGCTATAATAACACTGAATGAGTGAGAAAAAGGTAGAAAAACCGCTAGCACCGGTGACGCCAGAGATGCGTGCAAAGTTGATGGAAAAACTCAAAACTTTGCCAGCTTCCCCTGGGGTATATTTTCATAAGGGCACTAACGGTGAAGTAATTTATGTGGGTAAGGCGGCAGTGCTGAAAAACCGCGTCCGCCAATATTTTCATAAAACTGGCAAAGATGTCAAAACTATGGCTCTGGTGGAGGAGATTGCTGATACTGATTGGATCGTGGTTGATACCGAGATGGATGCGCTTTTCTTAGAATCAGAAATGATTAAACGCTATAAGCCTAAATGGAATATTCTCTTGCGCGATGATAAAACCGTTAGTTACGTACGTATTGATATGAAGTCCGAAGTTCCATCTGTTAGTTTTACGCGCACGCCACAAGATGATAAAGCCACTTACGTTGGTCCGTTTTATGGCAAAACTACCGTCATTAAAGCTCTGAGAGTTTTACGACGGGTGTTTCCTTATTATGATAAGCCTTATGACGGGAAGAAGACTCTTAATACTGATCTTGGGCTAACCCCTGGCATCGAAATTGGAAAAGTCACGCCTAAAGAATATAAAGCTAATTTGCGCAAGTTAATACGTTATCTAGAAGGTGGTCGCCAAAAGTTGCTCAAGGAGTTAGAAAAGCAGATGAAGGAAGCGGCCAAGCGCGAGGATTTTGAAGAAGCTGCCAAGCTACGCAATCAGTTTTTCGGTCTCAAAGAATTGCAAAAGAAAATCGTTTTTTCTGACAAAGAATTTTTGGATATTTCTTCAGATCAAGCACTGGTAGATTTACAAAAGATGCTAGGATTAAAAGAGCCACCAAGGCGCATTGAGGGCTATGACATTTCGCATCAATCTGGTACTAACGTAGTCGGATCAATGGTGGTGTTCGTAAATGGTGCTTCGGATCGTGCCGAATATCGCAAGTTTAAGCTTCGCCATCAGAAGAATGATGATACTGCCAATATGCAGGAAGTGATTGAACGTCGCCTCAAACATGAGGAATGGGCATATCCAGACTTGGTGGTGCTGGACGGTGGCGTTGGGCAGGTGAATGCGGTCAAGGATTTGCTTCAGTCCAAAAATATTACCGTTATCGGACGCGACAAATCTGGTGATCACACCCGTAATGCTGCCGTGGTAATTGTGATTCCGAAGGGTGATAGTTTTGAGAATGTACCTTTATCTCCAGATTCACATGTTGCCAAATTGATTGCCCGGATAGACGATGAGGCGCATCGCTTTGCTATTACCTATCATACTCTACTAAAACGCAAACAAATGTTGAGGTAGAGGTGTCTTGTTCTTTTAGTAATGCGAGGAGCGGTAATGATTTTACAAAAATGGTATTGACAAATCGCTTATGGTGTGCTAAAATGAAAACGTAAGCTGGTTGAGAGCCGGACAGTTTTTGACGAGCTATATCGAGCAAAAGCAAAAATAGTCTTGTAAAATAGTCCTTACTCATGTATAATGAATACATGAATTTAGGAACGTTATTTCAGTCAATCATATTTATTTCGGCAATTCTTAGTATCTTGTTGATTCTTTTGCAGCAGCGTGGCGCTTCACTAGGTGCTGGCTTTGGCGCTTCTGGCGAGCTTTATACGGAGCGTCGTGGTCTAGAGAAATCTCTTTTCAATGCTACTGTAGTTTGTGTTTTGGTATTTGTTTTGTCGATTCTTTGCCTACTTTTGATTCCGGCGTAGCTAACTAATTTTGTGTTTATGGATAGGTGTGGGAGTTATTAAAAGGCTAAAATTATGAAACCAGCCATGAAGAAGAATAAGGTAAAACTGTCAAAACGTTTGGAGCTGGCAACTCAGCAAGCTGGTAGCGGCAGCAAAGAGCATATCAAAGAGAATTTGATTGACCGCTTGCAGCATGCTAAGCAAGTGCGTTTGCTAATTCTAGAATGGATTTTGTTGGTAATAGTCATTACTTCATTGGCTTTAACGCAAGCATTTTGGTATCAGCAGTCCTACTCCACTTCGGCTTTTATTTCTGGTGGTGTTTATACCGAGGCTACTATTGGTAAGGTGAACTCTCTCAATCCAATTTTTGCCACTACGAACAGTGAAAAGGTCTTATCACGTTTAATGTTCGCTACAATTTCTCAGATTGATTATTCTGGCCATGTTGGTCCGGGGTTAGCGGAATCGATTATTCCTGACGACACGGGCAAAGTTTGGACAGTAAAGCTTAAAAAAGGCCTCAAATGGTCGGATGGTGAACCAATTACCGCGGATGACGTAGTTTTTACAATCAATACGCTTAAGAGTTCAGCTATTAATTCCGGCTATTCTAGGAATTTCTCAGGCGTCGAAGTGACGATTGATAATGAAAATATCGTTTTTACTTTGCCATCAGTGTACGCTGACTTTAATGCTGCACTCAACGTTCCAGTTTTGCCGGAACATATCCTGGGTGATATCGCTCCAGCGAATCTGCTAGAAAACGCTTTTAGTAATAATCCGGTTACTTCTGGTCCATTTACTTTTAATGCTACTCAGAGCGTAAGTGCAAATGATAAAATTATCTATTTGTCACGCAATACCTCTTATTTTGCCACTGCACCGATGCTGGATAGCTTTGCTGTTCGCACTTTTGAGAATACTAGTGATATTGCTACGGCTTTATCAACGGGAGAAGTAACAGCCACGGCTGAGTTGTCGCCTAGCGATACCAATACAAGTTTGATGGATAATGTTTACGAAAAACAGACCGCGATTTCTAATGGTGTCTTCGCATTTTTAAATACAACCAGCCCCGTATTGACTGATGTTACGGTACGGCAGGCGATTCAGCAGGGAATTGATTTTCAAGAAGTTTTGAGTAGTTTGAATGGAGAATTACCATTACATTATCCAATCTTAGAGTCTCAGATTAGATTAAATAATTATCCAGAAATTCCGGCTTATAATCTCGAGTCTGCCAAGGCAAAAGTTAGCGAGCTAGAGCAAAAAGAGCTTAGCTTAGTAACAATTAACTCGGGCTACCTGCCAGAAATCGCACAAAACATGTCTAGTCAGCTGGAAAAGCTTGGTTTCAAAGTCACAATTACTACCTATGACCCAGGGCAGGAGTTTCTTCTTAATGTGATTCGCCCACGCAACTACGATATCTTAATCTATGAGGTTGAACTTGGGGCAGATCCAGATTTGCTTGCCTATTACCATTCTTCGCAAGCTTCATCTTCAGGCTTAAACCTATCTAATTATCATAATACTATGGCTGATGATGCAATCTTGGCAGCGCGTAGTACTATGGATGAGAATTTGCGCATCGCTAAGTATGAAACTTTTCTACGCTACTGGGTAGAGGACGTTCCGGCCATTGGAATTTACCAAGCTAGCCTAACTTACCATTTTAATAAGAATATCCGTACTTTCTCGGAAGATGATCGTTTAGTCTATGCTACTGACCGTTTTTCTGATGTCGAATACTGGGCAGTCAACAAGACTGAGAAGAATCGTACGCCGTAAAATGATAGAAGTTTTGCAGGGGTGCTAAGTCGGTATGGGTTTGGGTTTGAGGAATATAGCGGTGGGGATTTTGACGGTAATGTGACTACTAAAAATACGGAATTGAGCTTACTTAAACCTTTCTATTTTGTAATAGGTGGCCGGGTTGAATTTGGGCATGATAATTATGCAAATACCATCCTTTATGGTGGTGATACTTATAATCAATCCTCGAGTACAACGATAGCAGTTGATAGTTTCTGCTATACTCCGAGTATTGCCGTGCACGTACCTATGATTTCGCCTACTTTTTATTACTTTAGGTCAAATGGAGTTTCTCTCCATTGAGGATAATCTTACATCTCTGTTTTCACTTCGCCAACTCCTGATTTTGGAGAGTTTGCGAAATGGCTATCTCTAATGAAAGACT
>CAZVTE010000096.1:0-4607 GCA_964629705.1 uncultured Candidatus Saccharibacteria bacterium
ACATATCTACTTTATTACTAATATTATTACCCTTCACCCACTTTACTTTGTGCGGGGTGGGCATGTCTCAATCGGTTCCGACAACAACCGCCCAGGCAGCTCCATATGGGAAACTGGTAGCCTCGGCGTCATCTGGTCACCAACGACAGCTAGAGATGGTCGCAAATATTACTTCGGATTCTTTCCAAACAATGTCGACCCAGCGATGCTCTGGAGTAGCTGGATTGCATCTTCTCTCCATAGCTTCATAAAATATTGCACTTTTCAAAAAACGCAGAAAATAATAATGAAAATATTATTTTCCTATTGACAAATTTAACATTGTGTGCTACAATTAGAGCATAAACATAAGATTTATGTTTATCGAACCTTAGTGTAGCTAGGATAAAGAGAATAACACTCTTTAAGCCATAGTTTCCCGTGCCAAGGCTAGATTTTCCCAATTTTGTGCAGTTTTCAGCTGATTTCTTTCAAATCAACTGAGCACTGCATAAAATTCGCAGAAATTTTTAGCGCAAAAGCGCAGGAGGGAAAAATTATGACACAGAAAATCACTTTCACTGAACCAGCAGAACTTTGCCATACAATGCGCCGTTCGCCTTTATATTCATTGGGAATGTTAAAATCCTGTAACAAGCGACAAAATTGTGGCGAAAATTGCCGCTGCGATCGCTGCAACGAGGCAAAATCAATCCTCGTGACGGGATATGTCGGTACTAAATTTTTATGCATTGAAGGCGACGATACGGTATTGCTAGATACGGAAATACTATCCGACAACATGTTAGAATTTCCACTGAACATGCCGATCAGCTCCGCCCTCAAAGCAGACGAAGCATCAGAAAGGTTAAAGCACCAGCTGGATCAGATGGGATTTTGCGGTCTTGACAGCAAATATACATTATACTATGCTTACCGTCATACTATAAAACTGCCATATACTATTCAGCTGTTACCGCGCGAGTTGGCTAATTGCGTGCTACTCTTCACCAGTCATTTTACAGGACAACGCAATGATCATAGCCTCTATAGCGAGTATATCCTCGAGAGAGGAATAAAGCCGCACAACGACTTCTGCTACATCGAAGCACTTCTGCTCAAATACGACACCGAACAGGACTGCTTGACTAATCAGGAAACACCACTATCGCTGGCACATCTTTTAGCAAGGCAGGCTAATCGGATGGAAGAAGCAACCAACCAGCCAACAGCGAGAAGTGAAAACCGAATCCTTATCAATGGCATTTGGAGAAACGCCTCCAATTAACATTGTCTCCAGCTACACGAAAATCAATCCTCAGTCGCTCCTATTACGGCTGAGGATTTTTGCATTTTGCATTTTTTAAAAAGTAGGTCTTTAAATTTTAGAAGAATTTTGTTATAATCAAAATATGTTTAGCTGGCTGAGAGGTAATCAAGATGATGAAGACATCATGGGCTCGGCGATGGATATCGTAAGTCCGATGGAATTTTTTGAGAACGAGCCAGCCAAAAAGCCAAAAGCTCCTCCAATGAGAATCGATGATGAAGAGGATGCGGAGAATACAGATATGATTGACAAGCTAGCAGAAGAACTAAGTAACGAAGTAGAAATGAAAACTGGTGTTAGGCCAGCTTTAAAAAAGGCTGATTCTCGCCCTCTGCGCGAAGAACCTCTTCCTGAAAAGAAAAAACCAAAAAAATCTGCCTCAGCTGGAGTGCTAGACGCTAGCGCCTTACCATGGATGGACGATGCAGCCATGGATAATATTGAAGACGACCAAACTCAAGCCGAACGCATTCAACGCAAAATTATGGCTTACTTCATGGGCGGGAGAAACGCTAAGTCTCTCAGCGCTCAAGATGCTTCGGTCAGTGCCATGGAAGAGGCAGATTTTTACCACCTACTTAACGAAGGCGAAATCACAGAAAATGACGAGGAATTATTATTACTGCAAGTACGCGACCCTATGCACATGGCTGGTATTGGCGCTGAGAAGATGTTTGAAGAAATCGCTGAAGATCCGCGCAAAAAGCAAATTTTGGCTCTTGCTAGCGGTTATAATGCTCGAAACTGGCAACAAGTCAACGAACGCGCCTTGAGAGATTTTCTGGCTGTACCAATGGAAGACGGCGATGCCGACCGCCGCACACCTCTTGGTTTCGAAAGCGTCAAACGTCATTTTCTGAAAGGAATTCAGCCTCGCGCCAGTGAAACCGAATATCAAGCCTACGAAGAATCTATGGAAGAACTTGAACAAATTCTTTATGGTCAGCGATATGATTACCATCAACAATTTGAAGTTCTCAAACAGCGAGCCGCCGAAAGCGCTCGTACTAAAGAAAATAGTACCAGCAAGCGCAGTCAAAAACGTAGTCGTGGCATCGGGTTTAAGCGTACCGAAGAACCAATCATTGAAGAAGAATTCGAAGAAGAAACCATTATCCCCGAAGCTCCAATCGAAGCCTTAGCACGAGAAAAGTCAACAACGTATCCCGAGAGAAGACTCGGTAATATTGCAACCGTCAGTGTTGAGCGTAGCGAATCTATCTTAAATCGCGTCGTCATCGAAGGTGGCGCTTGGGTGCAAAACGGTAGGGAAAGATACCTTAACTCCTTTAATCTCTCCGAATCTGGCCTCGGTCCAGCCTATGAAGCTGATGTTGACGGCGCAAAAATCTACTTGTCACCAGTTTTCCAGCTCCCTGGTGGTAGAGTAGTAGCCATTGGTTATGTACCCACAGCACGTGGAGTAAAAGCAAGATCGTACCATCGGAATAACTCTGAAGGCTTATGGTATTACCTACCAGATTATGTTCGCGGCCCAGAAAACGCCAACAAAATTGGTTGGTATGGCGAAGGTTATGGCGCTGAATCTTTAATTCTACCAATAAAATTACAAGAAGCACTTGCCGAAGCCGAAGAATACGATGGCATCAAAAACATTACCAACGAAAATCCTTTCTTCTTGTTCGCTGGCACTGCTTACGGCTATGGTTCTAGACAGGAATATAATGACAAGCTCGCCACTGGCAGACTCAAGGGCGCTTATTACAGAGAAGTCTCCACTCGCCCATCTGATCACGATTTTGAGACTATCGGCGTTCACAAAACCGCCCCTCAAATGCTCTCAATCAGCACTGACAAAGCTCCAGATTTCAAACAAAATATTGCTAGTTTCAAGACTGCTTCAGTCCTCGCTGGCAAGATTCGTGCCGAAGGTTTCGAATCACACGGCGGTAGATATGACTGGCTCTTCTGTGAAGACGCCAAGGGTCGCGCCTGGGTAAGTAACGTTGAAGCCACCGCGCCAATTACCTCCACTGGTCTGCGCCGCGAATGGGTTCTTGCTGGCGACTTCACCACGCCTCTGTATGAATACTCGCGCCAAAGCGATGGCTACGGCGATCCACGTGACACTCGTGGTCCATATCAGTGCATGTGGAAAAATTATCTCAGTAAAGTACCGATGATTCGCAAATTTTTGCAAATTAGCTAAATCGTTAAATATCTCCAGAGCGATAATCTGGAGATATATTTATTCTTCAGAGTTTTCACCCCGTAGCGGATTTACGTAGTAAATACGCAGACACACGACTTTTCTTTGGCTTAGCGAAGTTTTGTGGTATAATGATAAGTGGAAGCGTGGCCGAGTGGTTGAACTACGGTAGGAAACGAGAGAAGAAGAAATGCTTGCATTTGTTCTTCAGAGTTTTCGCCCCGTAGCGGATTTACGTAGTAAATACGCAGGCGCACAACTTTTCTTTTGGCTTGGTGAAGTTTTGTGGTATAATGATAAGTGGAAGCGTGGCCGAGCGGTTGAAGGCGCACGACTCGAAATCGTGTAGGCAGAAATGTTTCGGAGGTTCGAATCCTCTCGCTTCCGCCAATATAAAAGCAAAGCCTTTGGGCTTTATTTTTATATTTGGTTAAATAAGAAAGGAAGAGAACCGTAGGTTCGGAACGTAGGAGTGGCTGTAGCCAGAAAGGAAGCTTGCTTACTTTCTGAGCGCTACGAACTACGGTCAAGGGATTGCGATAGCAAGCCCGATCCTCTCGCTTCCTTCGGAGAACGAGGATTCTATAACAACTTTTATATGTTTGAGCTTAAAAACGTGATATAATAAAGATGTCGAATTCAATTTTTAGGTCACACGTTTTTTGTGTAGGTTTTTTGCACGACTCTGTGTTTAGTAGATAATAAGCGGCATCGCAAGTTTTCATCTACTAAAATGCGTAGTATTACGTGTTGACCAGAATGAATTCGACACCTTGCGGTGTCGCTTTTTATGCTTGAAGTAAAGTTTGAATGACTTTCTTTGCTTATAACTTAATAAAGAGCGGTAACCGTAAAAACTCAAATCTTCCCGAATCAACCATCCTAGGCAATTGATTCTGGAGAATAGGTTATAAACTCTAACACAGGAGGCATAATATTTTATGCAAAAACAAAAGAAAAGTAAAAGAATCAATTGCCTAGGACGCGGGCGCGTTCGCTCGCGTGCGGAGAGCCCGCGCCAGCGCTTGAGCTTGCTCAAGCACGCCAATTACATTGGCGGGGCGAGCGCAGTGGCGCTCGGCCTGCTGGCGCTAGCCTTGGTCTCGCCGAATGTGACGGAAGAGGTTT
>CAZVTE010000097.1:0-4574 GCA_964629705.1 uncultured Candidatus Saccharibacteria bacterium
CAAAAGAATATGTGTGAGCGATAAAAATTGAAGGCGATTTTACACGATGCACCAGAGATGGTTATGGTTGTTTTCAAAATAATAGTAGAATTTACACGTTTTACACGAATTAAAAAACGGCGAGAAAGCCCCTGATATTCAAACCATTCCGCAGATGGTGCAACGTGTCCAGTCACGAGTGACAAATTAGTACCATTCGTACTACTCCACACTCGCCCGACAAATCCTGCATTCCAAGGCAGTGAACTAGCCCAAAGCTCATATAGCCCCACCACAGTAAAATATAGCGGCATCATCAGAATATTTTGTCCTTCGACACTTGGATTATAGCTTATAGTGGCACCCCATTTATCCTTTTCCTCAAACCTAAACCCATACCGACTTAACATTATTACCTACTCAACCCACTTTACTTTGTGCGGAGTGGGCTGAATGATAGTCGTCTTGGCTCATTTAGAAATATTGGGGATCGTGGATATTTATGGTCTAGATCTACGCTAACAACGCAAGATGTAGATTATGCAACATATTCACGCTTTACTATTGACGTTATTACTCTAACCGATACATGGTATCGATTGTTCGGTTTTCCTCTCCGAGTTCACTATTAGCGTAAACCGTGTAGAATCTCAGTGTATTCTTATTTGCTATTATTTGTGATGGCTTCTCTTTTGAAGTGAAGTATGATATAATAATAGAGATTAATATTGAAGTTCAGTTTGCCAAAGTACTAGTACGAATATAGTCATTTGGATCAAGGAGCTGTTGCTGTTTCTAACTAAAATGAGAGGTATGGCTACGCCTGCCTTAGGATAAAATAGTTTGATTTTTGTTTACACTCACCTTTGGGATGAGGCTTATAAATGGATTTTGCTTGAGGGTGGACATAAATACGAGGACTTAGATTTGGATTTAACATTAGTTTTATTAACGGGTGTGCTAGCTGGAAGCAATGATGGGTTAGGCGCTGACCTTTGGTATAGAATGGGGATTACTCGTAAATTACTAAAACATTTGGTAAAACTTATAGAAGCGGAGTAAAAGCATTAATCTAGAAATTCTGGGAAGCAAATACAAATGATCTTAAACACTATAGTATATAACTATTTACAGATCAAATAAACTATATAATTCGAGGATTACCATAGTGATACATCATAGATATCAATAACACCCCTTTTTAATAGAGTTTACCTCATCCTTATAATCATCCCCAACTTCTGCTATAATAGAGTTATGAGTATTGATAATTTTGCGCGTGGTTCAGAAAGGCTAGTTAATCCGATCGAAGTGGGGAAGATTCATTATTTTCAACACTGGCTTAATATGCTACCAAAATCTTGGCAACGCAGAATTGTGACACGCGCCTCCGAAAAATCTCCAAAGATGGGCTTTGTAGTAGAACCGTACGCTTTTTTCTTATTCTATGAAATTGCCGATTTAGCTCATGCGAGTTCATTACTACCGAAAGGTTTTGAATTAGTAAAGGCGCGAGTTTTTGCCGATGACGCAGAGCGATACTATGGTATAACAAGCATCTTTCGTTTACACACTAGTGCTTTTTGGGGAGCTCGTTCTGAATTCTACGTGGTAGCTCAGAATGCCAAAACTGGCCTACTCAGTTGGGTTATTTTAGATTATTTGAGTGACACGATTAGTTATGATCAAAAACACGGCTTGCGTTCGGCTGAGGCTAAGCACGCAGTTGTTACTACTACTTGTGAGGGGGGATTTTTGGCAGATATTACAAACAGTTCTGATGGACGAAGGGTAAGTTGTCAGGCAAGTTTACTGCACCCTACCACGCGAGTTCTAGATGAACGGCTCTGGATTGAAGGGAATACCTCCATTGCCTATGGAAGGGAAATCGCAGACGATGGCAAGCTGTTTTCGTTGACTTTTATGCCTGCAGAAATGTCTCAAGCCTGGGAGATACCTCTAACCGACGTGAATATTGAAGAATTGTCGTGGTATCCAGAAGTTTTTAGTGCTAAACTTTGCCAAGCTGCCTGTTTTCCTTTTGCCCAACATATGTTGTCCGATAGTCCAGGTAAGTCCACATTTTATAAAACTAAAACCGATTTACAGAAAGCAGCCGAAACCGCTTTTGGAGGGGGAGATAATTCCCTATAGTAAGGTGGCAATAATTCGTTATAGCTTAAACTTAATAAAGGAGAAAAAATGAAACAAGATAAAAGAATAATGGACGAAAAGGTTAGTGAGATAGGCCAAACTGCTGTCGAATGTCTAAACGGCAGAGAATTTAATAGGCTAGTCGTTGGATTCATTACTGAAAATTTTAGAGACAGTGTAATTAAAAAGATGGAAGTATTCTATGAAGATTCAGAGGGCCGACCAGTCTATTTTAACAAACTAATCTACGATGAGAGTTTTAACGATAGTCTTGAAGAGCAAAAATATTTGGACTTGCAAGATTTACTAGCTGATTTAAGAGAATACTGCGCAAGCTGTGGCGACGAATGGAAATGTATGACGCTCACAATTAATAAAGATGGCGGCTTTAAGATTAATTTTGATTATGAACCAATCACGGTAAAAGACTGGAGGAAGCAAAATAATTTAGCATGACTCCACAAGATTTTATCCAAGAAGGATTAGGAAAATTGAGTCAAACGACCAGCGTTCTCGTGCAGGGCGATTTAGAAAGTCAAATCGTCAAGTTTGCGTTATCAAAAAAGTTTCGTAAATACTCATCGCGCAGATTTACCGCAAGCATAATGCTCATATGTAGAAGTTGCAGATTATAGTTGGCAAGAAATTCATATCAATGGTTTGAATGAACGTAATTTTCAAAAAAATAGGGTGATAAAATAATAGAGGTTATGATGAAAAGTGATACAAATGACTTAGATAAAATTGAGCAAAATTTCAAGGAGTTGATTATCAAGCAATGCAAGTTTTGCCAGTTTGATAAGTATTTGGAAGAAAATCCTAATTTTGAGTTCCCAAAGATTACAGAAGATTTGTTGAAATCTGATGCGCAAAGCTTCATAGCTATTCCTGGTTTGTTTGGTGGTTTTACCTATTATTTTGAGAAAGTGAATAATAAGCCTATACTATATGCCGAGCAGTCGAGTCGTATGAACCATAGTAGCGATGATTATGTATATTTTGAGATTACAGCGGCTAGGAGTAGGGTGCTTGAAAACGGCGCAAGGGAATCCGCACGGCAGAAGTTTTGGGATTTAGCCAAAAAAGCTCATGCGGAGCGCAAGCGAAGAATAGAATCCGCAGGAACGCAAACCTCTAGGATAGACCAATAATCTGTTTTGCGATAAGCCGCATAATCTATTCCGGTGTGTCGCTTAGGTAACGTCTCCTCTAATCAATCTATATCCGCCCAACTTGTTTCAGCCATTTAACGGTGTCATCGATTGTAATTTGTGGTTGACGAGGCGAGTAGTCCAATTCACGGCTAGCCTTAGCATGTGAAAAATTGGCATTAGATTCTAGTGTATATAGCGAATATTTTGTATATAGTGGTGGCTGTTTTCTTAGATTATAATAGATTTCCGAAAGCGGCGCAGTCAATTTAGCGAGCCGCAGTGGCAAAAAAGTCTTGACTGGCTTACGCCCAGCCGCTTGCGCAATCATTTGCAGCAAGTCTGCCACAGAAATATAATGACCAGAAAGAATGTAGCATTCGCCAGCTTGACCGCGCGTACAGGCGTTTAGGATACCTGCTACTACATCACGGACATCCACAAAATCGTACCCTCCCTTCACGCCAGCTTTTAATCTACCAGTTGCAGTATCAATAACAAGTTGCGTAAGGTGACTAGTCTTAAAATCATATGGACCGATAATACCCGACGGTTGCACTATACAGGCATCTAATCCGTGAGCCTTAACGGTATCCAGGATATACTTGGCGGCTTCGGCTTTTGATTTAGCATAAATTCCTTTAACCTCTGAGGGGTCAAAATTCGTTATTTCCGTCATTACCTCTCCCTGTGGTAACTCCGGTATCGAATGTACACTATTCACGCAGACCATTTTAGCTCCAATTGCAAGAGTCTTCTCTGCGACATGCTTTGTACCCAGAACGTTTACTTCGTGAACGGCCGGATTTGGCTTCGATTTAATATAAACAATAGCGGCGCAATGAATTACATAGACTTTCGTATCATTTGGTACTGTAAAAATTTTGGTCAAAGTCTCAGGCTTGGTAACATCGCCTTCAAAAAGTTCACAGTTGAGACCTTGCAAGGCATCGGACCGGTTTAATGATGAAACGAGAGCGCGAATTTGGTTATCTGGATTTTGACTCAATGCTCGTACTAAGTTATTGCCAAGAAAACCGTTTGCTCCTGTGATAATATAAATCTTTTTCATAATATTCCTGAACCCATATAATATTGCCTATCTACTTTATATTATATAACTGCAGGGGATTTTTGTCTGCGCAGTATTTCTTGAAGCTAAAATGATAGATGTATAATATCATGAAGATATCTCTATTTCAGCATCATTCCTAAACCGCAATTTTCCGCCCCCCCCAGAAGCTTAAATTTCATCCTGCCCTCATACCGCACTTTCTCTTTATCTTGCTT
>CAZVTE010000098.1:0-4475 GCA_964629705.1 uncultured Candidatus Saccharibacteria bacterium
CTACGACTGCGGGAAGAGAAGTTAAGTCTATATGGGTTTAGGTTTGAGGAAAAGGATGTATTTGGTAGCTATTTTGACGAGGTCATTTCTTCTACAGGCTGGAACGCCTCACGACAACCAATTTATGCTTTTTGTGCGGGCGAACTTGTGCCAAGTTATGTAAAAGAAGTAGGAGCGTTTGGTTCAATGTGGTCGGCTACGGTTATGAGCTATAGTCATGTAGAAAAATATCATTTGATGCCAAGTGTAAATATTGGGGTAAATTATTTTGGTAATTCTCTCCGGTCCAACCTCAAAAGCCAAGTAGAGTGATTATCATCTGAGATAAGCGCCATAAGAAAAGCGCTTATATTAATCAGTCATTCCACTCTAGCTCTAGCCAATTATCAACTATAAAATCTCCGCCCGAAACACTGCTAGCGGCGAGGACTGGCTGTAGACTTTGGAACTGCGGATAATTCTTATAGTAATCTTTGGCAGCCAGCTGGAGTTGTTGTAGCTTATGCTGGTCAATGCGCCTGAGTGCACTCCCCTCAACGCTGGCATGACGACTGTATTTTACCTCAGTAAAATAGATATTTTGCCCACAAGTAGAAATAATATCAATTTCATAAAAGCGGGTTTTAAAATTCCGTGCAACGATCTGATGCTGCCGAGCTTGCAGATACTCAGCCACCTGTTGCTCAGCCTTCTGCCCTGCAGTAGGGGTCTTCCTGACCAGCTCCTCTCTAGTTTGGATAACCTGCTTCCCTGTCGTTGCAATTTCTTTAACTGGGCGAAAGCTCTGACGGTGCTCTGGACAAATACCATGTTCGAGCAAGGCTTGCTTGTGTCTTGCAGTGCCATACCCAACATGAGTCTCAAAGCCATACGCAGGGTATTTTTCGGCCAGTTGAATCATATAATCATCTCGTGCCACCTTAGCGATAATTGAGGCAGCCGAGACGGCTTTAACTAGTAAGTCAGCCTTTTTTAATGTCGTCACATAGTCTTCTAGCGGTGTATTCTGCAAGAAATTAACTGTGCCGTCAATCACAATCTCGTCAAATCGCACTTTGGCGGTGAGGATCGGTTTCACCGCGCGCCTAGTTGCGAGTTTGAGAGCCGCACTTAAGCCATATTTATCTAGTTCGGCAGCTGTCACCCAACCGAGACCAGTAGCCTCAGCCTTTTCAAGAATAATTTGATTTAGCGAAATGCGCTTAGCTGCGCTCAGCTTCTTTGAGTCGGTTAGCGATTCCCAATAGTCTTGCTCGTCACCACCCAGTACCACTGCCCCAACGACAAGTGGCCCCGCCCAAGGGCCACGACCGACTTCGTCAATACCAAGAATAATCTTCTCGTCCAAAATCCTATTCTTCTGGTTCTGCTGGACCTTTAGGATTTTCTTTCTCTGCTTGAGTCTCTGGGTCGGCTGCCTCTTCTACGAGCACGGCTTCGGCTTTCTCAGTAACTTCTAGAACCGGCTCGATTGGTGTATTAGCAGCAACCTTGTCGAAGTTCTTTGCAGTGAGACGAGCTGACTTGCCAGAACGCTCACGCAAATATGAAAGATACTTACGGCGTACTTTTGCCCGGCGGACAATCTCAATTTTCTCTACTAGCGGACTATGAATTAAGAAGGACTTCTCTACACCTACACCAGAGGCGACTTTGCGCACGGTAATTCTCGCGGTATGCGAATCCTTACGGTCGGTGCGAATCACCACTCCTTCAAATACCTGTAGGCGGAATTTTTCACCTTCTTTAATTTTTTGGGTTACTCTGACGGTATCTCCAGTACGAACATCAATCACTGGCTTCTTCTGAGCATCCCCAATCTGCTTCAAAATCTTAAAACTCATATTATTAACCTTTTATATTTACAACTTCTATTATTGTATCACACTTTTAGATTTTTGGGAATACTTATTCTGAATAAAATTACTACTTTTTCAGAGCTTGGCGAATTCGGTCTTCTGTAGAAAGGCTGCTATCAACCTTGGCTAGCGCCGCCGTGGCTTCTTTGAGCGGGAAACCGAGAGCGATGAGCGCATCTAGCGCTTCATCTTCTGGTCCGGCCGTAACGGATGTAACCAAGCTACTACTAACACCAACTGCAGTTGGTAAGCCAACCTTGTCACGCAAATCCACAATTACCCGCTCGGCCGATTTTTTGCCTACGCCGCTAGCCTTAGCCACAAAGCCTGCATCACTACTTGCAATGGCGTTACGCACTTCCTCAGGAGAGCCTAGGCTCAAAATTGACAGAGCCGCCTTCGGACCAACACCATTCACCGAAAGTAGCATTTCGAACATTTTTTTGGCGGCTAGGCTAGAGAAACCGTACAAGTCTTCACCATTTTCACGCACCGAGTGATAAGTATAGAATTTAATCTCGTCGCCCACGCCCACGGTATCAGCATCAGTAGCGGTCACCAAGACCTCATACCCTACACCATGCACATCCACAATCACCGCATTCAAGAACTTTTCGGTCACTCGACCGTTCACGTGCGCAATCATGGCTTATTTTTTGTACTTTCTGCCCGCCAAGTTAAAGATGATAATAGCAACAATTGCGACACCAATCGCACCCAAACTTAACCACATTGGCCAGAGCGCCGGCTCAGCCTCTTCCACAAGTGGGGCGCCACCTTTATCTTCTTCCGCCATTGCTTCTTCCCGAGAACTATCATCTTCTTCCTCATTACCCAAATCACCATCATCGTCATTTGACCAGTATTCTTCATCATAAACAGTCTCCGCAGTAACTGTTTCTGCGCAATTCATATCTGGAGAACCAGCGCAATTCGTCTCGATATCCCCCTCGCCAATAGTTTCGGTAATCACGTCTTCCTCAGCATAGGCTGCATTTACCCCCAAACCTGCCAGCCCTAACACTAGCCCAGCTACACCCAAAATCACCTTTTTATTCATAAGCCTCCTCTTTTATGTATTTATTTTAGCACAACCTTTGGTGCCTCGCAAGATTGAAAACCAAATTTTTTATGGAACTTTAAGCAAGAATATGTTAAACTGAATACTAATGAGTGATTTGAAAAATATCAAGATTTTAGCCATCGTTGGTATGAGTGGCGCTGGCAAGTCAGTTGCAGTGAAGTACTTGACGGACCGTGGCGTGCCCAAAGTGTATTTTGGCGGTATGATTTATAAAGAAATGGAGAAGCGTGGAATTGCAATTACACCAGGAAGCCAGCGTGAATTTCGCGAGATGATTCGGCGCACTGAGGGTAAGGACTGGGTTGTACGGCAAGCAATTGCCGAAATTGACGATTTGATTGCTTCTGGGCAGAAGCGGATTGTGCTGGACGGTGTTTATTCGTGGACAGAATATCGAATTTTGAAACATCGCTATCCAGGGCTATTGACATTTGTGGCCGTACTAGCCGACAAAGCCGTGCGCTATCATCGTCTGGCAACACGCCCAGAGCGTCCGTTTACCCAGCAGGAGGCAGAGGAACGCGATTACGCTGAGACTGAGAATATGGAAAAAGGCGGTCCGATTGCCAATGCGGATTATTTTATCTTTAATGATGGTTCGGTAGAAGATTTACAGCAAAAGTTGAAGCAAATCCTACAAAAAATTGACTTTTAGGCTATTCTAGAGTCCGCAGAAGGCTGCTCTCATCGCCAAGCGCTATTCTTTCGCACATATAGCTAAAAGCTTCTTAGGATAGCAAAAATCGCCCTCGAAAGGGCGATTTTGGTGGATATAATTGGTTTAAATACGCATCGCTGGGTCGGCTTATTTTGCACTCGATGACACTTCTTCCGGTATAGTTACCTTCGGCCAATCAATATCAGCAACTGGGTTGGCTTCCATCACGAAGTCAACCAGCGCCAGCATGTCGCTCTTGCAGAACCCGAAAATCTCATTGTGCACAGTGTCGTCACCGTTCTCAATTGACACGGTCGCATAATGCCGCCGCTCTGCCGGACGAAGTACGAGGTTATTTAGCTCAAAGGCTGGCATAAGCCCATAGACCAACTCTTCGCATTCGGATTCACTTATACTAGTTGCGCCTCCCGGCATATGGCGGAGTGCGTATAAGTGCATGCCGCTCATGGAGGTCTCGTAAATCTCCTCCGGGGAGCTATTACGTTTACAACTAATAACATACTGCCGCAGTGTCTTCTTCTGCAAAGTGGAGTACAAATGCGGTGCAATCGCGCTCGTAATAATCCGGCAAGTTTCCGCCTTCACCGTCCGGCGATACTGTTCGACAATCTCTGGAAGCTGAGTTAACAGTTTCTCATAACCGCGCCAAGTGTAACTCACTTTGATAGGTTCCAGTGCCGACGTTTTCTCCGGATGTGGCAGAATAATCTCGAAGAATGATGGATCGTCGTCATTATGCTTGATTGTACAACCCAGATTCTGCTGACATTTTAGCTGCAGAGATACCAGCAAGTACCATACTTCCGGTGTCTCGTCAAGACGCTTACCGAGCTCAGTCTGCCGAACGATTTCA
>CAZVTE010000099.1:0-4361 GCA_964629705.1 uncultured Candidatus Saccharibacteria bacterium
TGTTGGCTTAATTTCAGGCATATTCTTCCTCTCTTATCTACTTTTTAGTTTATCACACCGCCAGCGATTCTTCAATACCCACCTCAACCTTTTCCAAAAATCTTTTGGAAGAATCCTGGTTTCTTAGCTTTACTATTTTTCTTCTCCACTTCCTTACCATCGTTCTGTAAACAATGCTCCGCCGAGAACAACAACAATCCCACTGCTGCCGCATACTCTGGCACATAAATCTCGCTGCCCACACCTTTCATTTCCATTGGTTTACCAATCTTCACTGACATCTCCAACGCTTCTCGCACAAACTTCCCCAAACCTCGCATCCTTGCACCTCCACCAGTCAGAACCACTCCTTCTGGTAACTTTCGCTCATAATGCGCTTGCCACAGTTCTTGTTTCACTAAGCCAAAAATCTCCATCAATCGCGCTCGCACCACCGCGTCCACCTGTTCACGTGCAAACTGCATTTCTTCCCCCTTCCACTTAATAATTACCGGCTTATCAGTTTCACCAAAATTCCCCGTCGCAAACCGCCGTTTCAGCTCCTCTGCTACCTCCGTATTCACTGCCAACACCATTGCAAGATCATTCGTAATATTATTTGAACCTAGTGGCACCACCCCCACATACTGCAACTCACCTTCCTCATATACCGCTACGCCAGTGGTAGTCGCCCCCATATCCACTACCGCTACGCCATTCTCCATCTGCTTCTCTGTCAACGCTGCTCTGCCTGCCGCCACCACGCTTGGCATAATCATCTCCGGCTTAATCTCTAGCATTTCTGCCACTTTCATTAAATTGTCGAAATTTGGCGCTAGAGTCGAAATCACATTCGCCTGCATCTCTAACTTCGAACCAGTCATTCCTAATGGATCTTTAATCCCCCGTTGATTATCCAAGATAAATTGCAACGGTACTACCTTCAAGATTTGCTGATTCGCCGGTACTCCACCTTGCAAAGCCACATCTTCCACCCGCTCTAACACCGAACGGTCAATCACATGATCACTCGTATTAACCGCAATCATTCCGTCCATCCGTCTCGAAATCACCTGCGAACCATTAATTGAATAAGTTGCCGATTTCACCTTGTAGCCACTCATACGTTCTACTGCCAAAATTGCTTCGTCAATCGCCTGCGCTGGACCGTTCAAATTCGCCACCGTCCCCTTGCGCATTCCCGAGTTCGGTGTTTCACCAAACCCCAACACGTTCAACTCACCATCTTTTGCCACGCTCGCAACCACCGCTCGGACGCTACTCGTCCCAACGTCCACCCCCACAGCATAGCGCGAAATTTCTTCCATACTTTTATTATATACCGTTTATTCTAAAAGTGTCAACAACTTCCTTCCCTCAAAAAATCTTCTGCCTTTTTCTTGCATAAATATAGACCTCAAAAACAATCCGGCTCTCAACCAGCTTCTATTTCCATCTTACCACACCATAAGCATTTTGTCAATAGAAAAACCACAGAAAACGGATGCCACCTCAGCAGCATCCGTACAATTCTGAAACTTCAAGAGTCGTCAATCACTTTACTACCTGATACTTCTCCACCAACCGGCGAAAGCTCCAATGTTTCTTTTGTAACTGCGCCAAATCGTGCAAGCAACGCTCCAAACCAGCCGGCGTACCTGCGTACAAACCAACCTCTTGTCTCCCGCAAGACCAAGGCACTGCTCTCTCGTAGTCTATCGTCACGCCTTCTATATCAATCAATGCGTGCACACGAAGTCTACCTTCCGGTAACGCTTTTTGACGCTTAAACCTACCAAACCTATCTATCACCACGACAGGGTACTTCTGCAATATATCACGGAATTCGTCAAACTGCGCTACCTTCTTCAAATAATCTTCACATCTCGCTTTAAATTCATCAAAAGCCGTCTGCAATCTTGCAAGCGCATCATAATTGTTTGCTGCATTGTAAGCCTTGCCTAAAAAGCTTGCAAAACCTGAGTAGTCCAGCACAAATTCGCGATTCCCCGAACAATAATCACTCCAGAATAGCGTCGAAAGTTCAGCACAAAGCTCCGTATACTCAATCTGCATTTGCGCCACCGCCGTATCAAACTGTTCCATCCTCTTCTTCTGTGCGGCCACTTCGTCAGCGGCTTTACGCAAAAGCTTCTCGAATTCGTCACGAAAATGCTGCGCTCGTGTCTCCAACATCTCTGTGCTATCAACAGACTTACCTGGGTCGTCATAAATATTTGCATAACCCAGCTTGAAGATAAATGTTACATCGCTATTAAAACGCGATCTTTCCTCGCCATCAACACTAATGTAACTACAAAAATCCGCATTATCTTCTCGCGCCTCTTCATACGTTGTCAACTGGTGAAAACCTTTTTTGTCCTTTTCTTCCGGCAACTGTTCCATCAAGCTATCCGCTGGCGCATTCAACAGCACATACTCTGCCACTTTATAATCGCAAAGCACAAATTCAAGCATTTTGCAATCGTTTTCCGACCCATCACTATAGGGCAGCAAATTTCCCCACAAAATCTGCGTGTCTTCCGGAAAGCCCAAGTTCATCTCCCGCATCATTACTGGAAATTCACAGAAATGCAAAATCTCGCCTGTCGACTGCGCCCGCTCTACTCTCTTCTTTGAGACATAGATCATTACCGGATAAGCATCGTGGGCTGCGCCATCCCACACTATACCAAAATACTTTGGCGTTTCAATCGCCTCTCTTTTTAATGCTTTTGAGAGATATATAGCATTCACATCTTTCATAGAATAACCTCCTAGTCAATCGACCGCTACATAAATTTAAGGAGTTCTCTCCACGGTCAATTTTCTACCCTCTGGGCAGTTTTCGGCTCACCTCCATTTTTAGGCACGTCAAAAACCACCCAGAGCAGCCATTCTAATTCGACTCTCTAGCTTCTTAATTTACAATAGACTTCCGTCTATATCTCCATCATAGCACACATATCCAATTTTGTCAATAGTAAGCCAATATTATTACCTAATTTCCCCACCTAGGTCCTATTGCATCCAGTCCATCGTTAGCACTTCACACCCATTATTCAGCACCAATATCGTATGTTCACAATAACACCCAATACTTCCATCTCTCAGCTTCACCGTCCAACCGCTTTCTCTATCTACATAATTCGCTGGTTTGCCAAGACACGCCATCGGCTCAATACAAATCGTCTCCCCTGCTTTCAAAGTGTAACCATGTCCCCGTCGACCATAGTTAGGAATATCCGGCTTAGCATGCATTTCCTTACCAATCCCGTGCCCCACATAGTTCTCTAGCACCCCCAGCTTACCTTTACGCAATACTTTCTCCACTGCATAGCCGATATCACCAGTTTTGGCACCTGCCCGCACTTGCTCAATCCCCGCCATGAGTGCCCGCTCAGTAGTATTTAGCATTTGCTTCACCGCTGGCGAGCCAGTACCGCCAACCAACATTGTAAATCCAGCATCCGTATAATATCCTTGATACAAGATATCTAAATCAAACGAAACTTTATCGCCCACTTCAAAAGCATAATCCGTCGGAATACCATGTACGATTTCATCATTTACCGAAATACAAATTGCCCCCGGAAAATCCTCCTCCAAATAATCATAAGCCACGTCCGCTCCACGTTTGATAATCTCGCTCCGTACCCACACATCCACCTCTTTGCCAGTCATACCAGGCTGCACATAGGCTTTCAAATCACGCAGTAGCTGCCCCAAAATCTTGCCCCCAGCGCACATCGCCTGCACTTTTTCTGACTTCAAAATCTCTTCGTCACTCATGTCTCTTCCAATCCATTTCTCTTTGTAATTTCAAATCACGAATCACCGCCTCGATTCTCGTAAAAACTTCCTCCACTGTACCTTCCCCGCTCACGGCCACAATCCGCACACCTTTCTGCATCAGAATTGTACTCACCTCCGTAATATTTTTCTCCACCACAGCAAAGCGCTTCTCTATCGCCTCGCGACTCTCATCATCCGACCGCCCCCGGAGCATCATCCGCTGAATCAACTGCGCCTTTGGCACATCCAGATAAATCACCCCCTCAATCGCTCGCGCCAAGTTATCCCCCACCCACTCAGCCTGCTCCACTGTTCGCGGGAAGCCATCTAGCACCATATCTTGCCCTCTCGACGCCGTCGCCACAATCGCATCACGCATCAACCTAATAGCCAACTTGTCGTCTACTAGTTCACCTCTATCCTGTATCGCCTTCACCTCTGGATTATTCGTATCGCGCAAAACCTGCCCTGCCGAAAGCCATCTCCGCCCCATACTTTCCGCAAGCATCTTCCCTTGTGTGCTTTTGCCCGACCCAGCGAGCCCCATTAAAATTATCATACTACTTCCTTACCTCCATTATAGCACA
>CAZVTE010000100.1:0-4349 GCA_964629705.1 uncultured Candidatus Saccharibacteria bacterium
TCAACTTTACTTAAAATTTTGGCACAGATTTATTATCCTGAACAGGGAAAGGTTGAGATTAGTGGTACTCTAGTTCCATTTATCGAGCTGGGCGTTGGTTTTAATCCCGAATTGACTGGTCGTGAAAATGTTTATCTCAATGGTGCTTTGCTAGGCTTCTCGAATAGCGAAATTGACGAGATGTATGACGAAATCGTACGTTTTGCTGAGCTAGAACAGTTTATGGATGCCAAGCTCAAAAATTATTCTTCCGGTATGCAGGTCCGCTTGGCTTTTTCAATCGCTATCCGTGCGCGCGGCGATATTCTCATTCTTGACGAAGTTCTCGCGGTGGGTGATGCCGCTTTTCAGGAGAAATGCAATGATTATTTTGCCAGTTTGCATGGCAATCAAACTGTAATTTTAGTGACCCACTCCATGGAAAATGTCCGCAAATTCTGCGACCGTGCGATTCTGATTGAAGATGGTAAGGTTAAAACCGAGGGAGATCCAGAAACCGTGGCAAAGGCTTATGAGAATTTATGGGATTAATTAATAGATTTATAAATATATAATCAAAGGAGGATTATGCAACCAGATGTATTAATTGTCGGCGCAGGGTTATTCGGTTTGACTATGGCGGAAAGGTTAGTTAATGAGTGTAATAAAAATGTGTTAATAATTGACAAGCGCAATCATATCGGTGGTAACTGCTATTCCGAGTTTGACGCAGAGACGGGTATCGAATGTCACAAGTATGGGGCGCACCTATTTCATACTTCCATTGATGCGGTTTGGGACTACGTTAACCGTTTTACTGAATTCACAAAGTATGTTCATAAAGTTTATACAACTCATAATAATGTGGTCTATCCGTTGCCAATCAACCTTGGTACAATTAATCAATTTTTTGGCAAAGCTTGGACGCCAGACGAAGCTAAGGTGGAGATTGCCAAGCAGGCAGCCGATGCGCCGGAAAATCCTAAAAACCTTGCTGAGCAGGGAATCTCTCTCATTGGCAAACCGCTTTTCGATGCTTTTATGAAGAATTATACTGCCAAGCAATGGCAAACTCCTGCCGAAGAACTTTCTCCAGAGATTATCAAACGTTTACCAGTGCGTTACAATTATAATAACAACTATTTTAAGGATAAATATGAAGGCTTGCCAAAAGATGGTTATGAAGCTTGGTTTCAAAAGATGGTTGCAAGTTGTGGTAACAAGCTCGAAGTAAGGCTTGAGACGGATTTCTTTGAAGATGCGGAAATTCAAAAGTTGCGTGATACTGGAATTTTAGTAATTTATACTGGTCCAATCGATCGTTTTTATGATTATCAGTTTGGCGAGCTCAAGTGGCGTAGCCTCAATTTAGAGAAAGAGGTGGTTGATGTGGATGACTTTCAGGGTTGTCCAGTGATGAACTATGCTGATCTTGAACCAAAGTATACTCGCATTCACGAGTTTAAACATTTTCATCCGGAGCGCCACGAGCGTGCTTATGCTGAGAATTCTGGCAAAACTGTCATTGTGCGCGAGTATAGCAAAACTTGGCATCTTGGCGACGAGCCTTACTATCCGGTTAATACTAGGGAAGACCGCGAAAAACTTGCTCAGTATCAAAAACTTGCGGATTCCGAACCTAATGTTGTTTTTGGCGGTCGTCTTGGTGAATATGCTTATTATGATATGGATAAAACCATCGATTCCGCTTTGCATCGTTTCCAAGAGGTAAAACAGCAATATCTCTCTGAATAAAAAAGCCGGAAAAACGATTTTCTGTGGAAAACTTGTGGATAACTTAGATATATTTGTGCAAAAGCTGCGAAAATCTATGCAGAAAATGTGTATAAGATGTGGAAATAATCGTTAAACTTGTGGAGAAAGCGTGGATAAGCTGTGTAAAATTCCACAAAAAATGTGGATAAAATGCGAATAAATTGTGCAAAAAATCATAAGATTCTGTGGAAAACTTGTGCAATAGAACTACAAAGATGTGGATAAAGAATACATCACTGTGGAAAAGGTGTGCAATAAACATAGAATAATGTGTATAAATATAAATGTTTTGTGGAAAATATGTGTAATATTCCGAAATAAATGTGTAAAAGAATTAGAAATCTGTGTATAAAAAGTGTATAATTATAAATAAATTGTGGATAAAATGTGTAGAAAAGAGTAATTATAGTGGAAAAATCAGCAAAGATTAGTGGAAAAGATGCGAGAAACCATAATAAAAAGGTGGAAAATTTTCCGTTGATTTCTGTGATTATTCCGGTTTACAACGTCCAAAACTACCTAGAGCGCTGTCTTGAATCGGTCAAGAAACAATCTTACGCAAATCTAGAAATTATTCTTGTAGATGACGGTTCCACCGATCGAAGCGGGGAACTGTGCGACCAAATCGCCAAAACCGATGCACGCATCACAACAATCCATCAGCAAAATCAAGGTTTGTCAGCCGCCAGAAATGCGGCTCTAGAAATTATACATGGAGAATATGTTACTTTTGTTGATTCCGATGACACAGTTAGTGAATCTATGGTAGCGAAACTTTATGATTTATGTTTTAAAAACCATACTTTAATGTCGATTTGCAGTTTTCAAGAAGTTTTTCCAGAAAAATTGCGCTATATCGATTTTAGCACACACTGGCCGGAATCTCCCAAGACTGATACGGTACTTGATACTCCAGCATGTCTCAAGGCGATGTTATTAGAGCAAGGCTTTACTGTTTCCGCATGGGGAAAACTATATCACCGTGAACTCTTCAAGGATGTACGTTTTCCGGTCGGTGCTTTACATGAAGATGTTGGCACGACTTATCAACTAGTATTAAAATGCCCGCAAATTGCTTTTTCCCCTTCTCCAGAATATAACTATTATCAAAATCAAGACAGTATTACAAAACAAAAATTCTCCCCAACTAAATTAAGTCTTATCGCTTTGACTGACAAAATGTGTGACGAGATTAACTCTGTCTATCCTGAACTGCAACAAGTTACTGCCGAACGCCGTATGCATGCCCGTTTTAGTATTTTGCGTCAATTTATTTTTGTTAAAGAACCAAATCATGCAATCAAGAAAATAGAAAAAGACATGATTTACTATCTCAAAACTCACAAGAACGATATTTTAAAAAATCCTTATGCTACCAGCAGAGACAAAATCGCCCTCACTACATTACTAATCAGTAAACAGCTCTTCAAGTTAGGGTGGAAAGTATACTCTCACGAATAATACCATGTGGATGAGCTAGTATCCATGCTCATGTTTACAACGAATCTTTATCTATTCTTTTGATTTGCTGCACCCCTGCGCCCCGTGATTCAACCACTGGAATATCCACAAATATCGAATTCTCCGCATGCTCGTCTTGTGAATAGTAATTAAAATCCACGAATCGCACAATACTACCCTTTCTGAAACGGTTTAGCCTCCTATCATAAGTAGTAATTTCTGCAGCTTCACTTTTTATGTGGGAAAAATCTTCCCGAATTATTTTTTCTTCATGATATTCAGATTCTTTTGCGTTAATAAACGAATCGATCACATAAGTTCCTTTACTGCATAGATTTCACCGTTGATATAATAGATTAACCATGGATCATCGACGGCCGCATATATATACAAAGGGTACTTATCAGCGTTATTTTCTACAAAAGAAAGTTTTATTGCTCTATCTTTTGTATTTACTACACCATACAATCCATAATCGGTCGCATCGGTTATAAAACCTCTTTGTTTCAGCTCTTCTTCGAAATCACCTGTCATCGGTTACCTTCGTAGTAGTAAGCGCTGTTCTTATCGGAAAATATAAGCCAGCCACTATTACTAAAGTTGCAACAATCATTAAAGTATTTGGGCTAAATATAAACTTTCTATAATCAATCAGCAGTATGGCAAGTGGACATACAGTCAATAAAAGCGTGCCTATATTATAAGATGCACCATACATTAAAGCTGCGCCGAGACCATCAAGTCCTCCGCTCGTATTTATCAACAAAAGTGAGCTACCAAAAGCTAAGAACGCTCCCACGAAACTTGTCGTCAGTAGCGCTTTTTGTATGCGATAGTGCTTTTCTATTGTTTTAGCGTAAATTATTAAAAGTATGGTCGAGAAAAATATTCCGATTATGCCTAAAACAATTGGACATACTGCCACTAATATCAACAATACGACATTAATTTTAGTATTATTTTGATTTTCCACCAGTTTTCTCCACTTTATCTACTTCTTCTATTTTAACATAGATAAATCGAACTCCAAAAAATAAAGGATATCAGAGCTTTTCGGATTCTGTAATCCTGTAAGATGGGTCGACCTCCCAAACAAGTTGTACAACTACATAGTTGTCTTAGTGCTATTGTAG
>CAZVTE010000101.1:0-4332 GCA_964629705.1 uncultured Candidatus Saccharibacteria bacterium
ATGAAAACGTCGATCAGATTGAGAATTTAGCTATCGAGCGTGCAAAGAAGCTGTTTAATGCAGATCATGCTAATGTGCAACCTCACTCGGGCGCCAATGCTAACGAGGCGGTTTACTTTGCTTGGTGCAACCCTGGAGATACAATTCTCGCCATGTCGCTACCGGCGGGCGGTCACTTAACGCATGGCTCTCCGGTTACCAGAAGTGCCAAGATATATAATTTTGTCGGTTATGGTGTTACTGAGGAAGGGGATATTGACTATGACGAACTGGAAAAACTTGCGAAGGAGCATCATCCTAGGTTAATTCTGGTGGGTTATTCTGCCTTTATGAAGTTGCCAGACTTTGATCGTGTCAAGAAAATTGCCGATGAGGTTTCAAGCGAAACTGGCGAAGAAATATTGCTTATGGCTGATATGGCTCACGTTGCTGGCTTAATTGCCGGAGGGGTGCATCCGAACCCACTTGAGCACGGTTTTCAGGTAATGACTTCCACTACACATAAAACCTTGCGTGGTCCAAGGGGTGGAATCATTGTCTCAAAGGGGGAAGTCGGCAATCCGCTCAAAAAATGTGAGAAAAAGCTAGAAAATATTCCAACATTGATTGACCGTGCCGTATTTCCTGGAACGCAAGGTGGGCCATTGGAGCATGTAATTGCCGCCAAAGCGGTAGCCTTCGAAGAGGATTTGCAGCCAGACTTCAAGATTTATGCTGAGAATATCGTTAAGAATGCCAAGGTTTTGGCCGAAGAGCTGCAGAAACAAGGTTTTATCTTGCAAGGAGGTGGAACGGAAAATCACTTAATTCTTGTTAATGTCAAAGAGAGTTTTGGTATTGATGGCAAGCTTTATGAGACGGCTCTAGATAAGGTTGGCTTGACTCTTAACGCTAATGCCTTGCCGACTGACAAGGGTGGCGCTTTTAGGCCATCTGGCGTGAGATTAGGCACTCCTGCTATGACTACTAGAGGTTTAGGCGAAGCAGAGATGTGTCAAATTGCTGGTTGGATGAAGCGAGTATCAGATATTTGTGTGCAGGCCAAGAATGAGGAGAATTTAGTTAATTACGATAAGGAACTCCAACAGATTCGCGAAGAGGTTAGAAAACTAGCTCTGGATTTTCCAATCCCAGGGATTAATCGTAAATAGTTGACTAATAAAACCATTATTAACTAACGGTAGCTTTGCCTATCTGCTGGGGCAGTATGGATGGATGAGCTATGACGAAACTGATCAGGATAATAATCGATACGCTTATAATCCTAGTCAAGCTGGATACAATATGCAATTGCAGCCTTTGTATAGTAATCAAGTTGGTAGGATGCGTGAGGATCATGGCGGAGTACATCAGGCTGGCATGCAGGGGTTCAGTTGGGCTAGCACTGCTGGCGGGGACACATATATTAGCTATGGATTCTTGTTTAATAACGTTACGGTCTACAGTGCAGCCTTGTATGATGCACGTTGGGTGGCAATTTCTCTCCGCCATCAAAAAAACACTAAAATAGCCCTCTCAGTCTTTAAATTTAGCCATTCTAAGGCTTTTTAGCATAAAAGTGGAAAGGAACGCACTTTTACTAAAATGCTTCTACTTAGGTCAATAATTCGCGTCTTAGAGCAAATTGACTACTTTTATGCTAAAAAGTATACTTCCTCTAATACTAAAATAAGCCTATTTTAGTATTAGAGCTTAAAAATAGCCTTTCTAAAGCAAGATAAAGAGAAAGTGCGGTATGAGGGCAGGATGAAATTTAAGCTTCTGGAGGGGTGGGAAATGAAGCCCAGTACACACTGAGAGAAAACGCATGGTATTTACCACTCGGCATAGTTGGATAAACATATTTACCATGTAGGCCAGAGTATGACGCCAACATATCTGTCAGTGCTGTACTACATCGCATATTCGCCCAAACGTTTAAATCATAAATCACTCCTGGATACAGGTCAATACTACCAGCTTTCACAGCATAAAACGGTGTCGCCAACGGGCTTAAATCATTCACCTGTACCGATGTTCCAAAACCCCAATCGTCATTCACCTTTTCCTCAGAAACTCCGTTTCTTCCCATAGTCGTAGCGCATAAAAAGCGAGCAAGCTCTCTTTTTAGCTACGGCCACTCCTATGGTTCAAACCTAAACCCATACATGCTTAATATTACCTATTCAATCCACTTTACTTTGTGCGGAGTGGATTCAGAGAAAGAACCGATACTTTACAACACAGCGGTGTCATTCTAGACTCATGGTCTAGAAGAAGTGATCAAGATGTAAAGTTCGCTCATTTGTTGTACATAGATATGAGCCAAGTTCACTCTACCACTGGAGCTAACCAAAGATACTACGGTTTTTCTCTTCGCTTCGTCACTATTGCGACAACTGAGAGAATAACCCGCATAGCGTGATTCATTCAAATTTGGGAGAAATTCTACCGAGTTAAATCCCGGACTATAAGCGCTTCTCACGGCAGTCGCACTGCTCGCCCAATAATGTCCCCAACCACCTATCAAAGCCGATGCCACATTTAATTCGGGGCTCAACCAATCCTTCCTCACAAAATAAAACGGTGTCTTAAAAATTTCCGCCTGCGAAAAAGTTGCCACATAGCCCTGTGCATCATTTTTCTTTTCCTCAAACCTAAACCCATACCAAGTTAATATACTATATATTACCCATTTAACTAGTATCTCCCCACGAAGAGAAAAGCTATACCAACGATAATTATAAATACTCGGAAAAGCATTTGTCATTGTATAATACATATAATTCACAAGCGACATATCTCCAGTAGCTGCATTGCCCCAAGTATCCGTCCAATTACCAAAACCTGCCAATGTATTTGTATGTATCCAAACAGCTCCATTCGAAATGATATATATAGGATTCAATCTACCATTCGTAGCTATATTCTGCAACAGCTGAGACCCATAACCATTTTGATCACCAAACTTTTCCTCAAACCTAAACCCATATAGTTTTAATATTATAATATTTACCTCTTATCCACTTTACTTTGTGCGGAGTGGAAATACTAACATCGGCTACAATAGCAATTTTAGCCACGCTGGCAATACCAGCTATCTGGGCTCACCAACGGTAACTTCAGAAAGTTGGCAACTGTACTTTTTATCATTCAATGAAACAATGACCGATTCAGCAAGCACTGGAGCCTGGCGCTTTAATGGCTTTTCTCTCAACAATTAGGAAACCGAGAGAAACACCAATCATCCTCGCATGAATACTAGATGCTCCAAACTGATCCCGCTTAATCCATGGTGCATATGCATGAGTATAGAGAATATTATCATTAGCAGAACTCCCCCAAATACGAATTTCATCGCCAGCACCTCCACTAGGCGC
This sequence comes from uncultured Candidatus Saccharibacteria bacterium, assembly GCA_964629705.1. GTDB lineage: Bacteria > Patescibacteriota > Saccharimonadia > Saccharimonadales > Saccharimonadaceae > Nanosyncoccus. The sequence continues at coordinate 3,360 of CAZVTE010000101.1, forward strand.
TGTCGTATGATAAACCCATCCCATGCGCATCCAATACAACGGTTCAATAAACACAGTTGTCTTATCTATATTATTCAATATATCATAATATCCGACAGTATTATTCTCCTTTTCCTCAAACCTGAACCCATATAGACTTTATATTACCAAAGTAGAATAGACACTGGTTTAAGCATTGCCTTTCCAAAGTAAATCTAACCCTAAACCGTAGGTGAAGGATAAGATTTATATAGAGTTTTAAGATACTTTTTCTAGAGAAGCTAAAAGAACCATACTGCAAGCACAAAAAGTACCATAGTGTTGATATTATTTTCCAAGCATGGCTTCTCTAGGAAAACGTTCTTAAAACTCTAGCTAGATACATTCATGTCTTCTACTTTATTACTAATCATATTACCCTTCACCCGCTTTACTTTGTGCGGAGTGGTTATACAGCCGCTACTTGGTCGGGTTTTATGCGTTTTCCAGGAAGAAACGCTTGTATTTGGTCAAAGACAACTCAAGGTGCAGTACATACTAGCCTCTTTTCTAGCACAACGGAAACAACCGTCAGAGCATCCTATGTAGACCAGCGGATGCACGGTTTTTCTCTCCAAAACCTACCATAGCGTAGAGAAAATCCAAAGAATCTCCAATCATAAGTCACCGGACGCAGAGTATCACCTTTAGTAGTTAAATCCAATGCACCCCAATCATGCATTCCAGCGCTATTACCCCAAAGCACACTACTAATACCTGCAGAAAACAAAAAGTCACCGTCAACACGCGTTGCCCCATTTTGACTTAAAAACACTGGCGTCTTATAGACATCATTCCCTAATTCACTCGGATTATAACCATAAACAATTCCATTATCATACTTTTCCTCAAACCTAAACCCATACCGACTTATATTAACAAAATAGAATAAATAATGGGTGTAGTCTTGCTTGAACAAAGTATATTCTAACCTTCAAACTGTGAAGTAGGTGAA
>CAZVTE010000102.1:0-4331 GCA_964629705.1 uncultured Candidatus Saccharibacteria bacterium
TCTTGATACCATTTGCACTCATCCCGAGCGCTAGCATCTGCCGATTCTCAATCTCCAGCGGCAAAGCCGCAGACTGAGACTCGGCATTCACCCCTTCCATGACATTCGGTGATATTACCATCATTCCTATAGCAAGTAGCATTACCCCACATACACTACCTAGGATATTAAAGATTTTATATTGATATAGTTTTTGCATAATCAAAATACTATGCCTCCTATTTTTATAATTAGTATGACCTTTGTTTTATATATTCTAGCTTTGCCTAGGATGGAGCTAGAAGGATGTATGGTGTCGCTTTTTAGCTTTAGGAAATTACATTTCTAAAATACTTAATTCATGTTTTCCCAAAAAAGAAAAGTATTAATGTATAAAAAAGTGACACCATGTAGGTGTCTAGCCTTATAATACAAAAATGCTTCGTCCGAATACGGTTTTCACACGTTTGCGCATGGTGCCACTTTTTACGTTTGAAAACCAATTACAGAATCCTTTCCAGAATCCACATTTTTGCATATATAAAACTAGACATTTCTATTATACCACACTCACACTAAAATAATCCAAGAATAACCATAGTCATTACCCATTAAAGAGAAAAACTTAGTGAACAATAATAATGATCAACTACACCAATTCGATACTTATCATAACGACATATATCTCTGGTCATCCAAACTATTGTCAACTGCACTAGACATCAGTCTTCCCTCTTCACCAACAGTACTTTTTAATGAATTGTAGTTCCAAAACATATCTGCCGCCTGTACTGACACTGGCATGAATATAGCGCACATCACCTATCGGCTTTTTGGCTTTTCTCCCCACAATCCTAACCATCAGAGAGAAAGTCCATACTGTCGAGCACTATAATCAGACGGATACAAACCTCGACTTAAGGTTAAATAATAAGAGTAACTTGTTTCCGCTCTAGCAGTACTAGCCCTAATCAAATCATGCGACCCTGCCTGTCCAATCGCGCTATTACTCAACCTCAGAATGCCATTATGACTCATTTGATAAACATGAGTCAAAAAATATACTTCCCCATCGCCTATTGTTTCAAAATAACCACCCTGTTCATTGCCATCTTCCTTTTCCTCAAACCTAAACCCATACCGACTCAACATTTCTATATTTAATTGCAGAGAGAAACACTAAGCCAACGAAAGTCGTTAAAATTTGGGTAGAGCTGCATATTGTCAAATTGCGCCACGCCAACGCGTACTGTATTCTCAAGAGCACTACTAGAAATATATCTCACAAGAACTCCAGCACTAATACCCTGTGAAGAACTAACTCCAGCATTAACACTATAAAATGGTGGTGTTACGATATCGATGCCAATATCACTCGGATTAGCACCTTCATACTCATTATTATCTCCCTTTTCCTCAAACCTAAACCCATACCAAGTTAATATTCCTCTACAAACTTCACCTCAAAACCGCCAGCTCTTTCTTTAAAAAAGTATTATTTTACCAAAAACTAAGCTCAATCACTCCAGAGCCATATCCCCAGTATACCATTTTTACAAATTTTATGATATAATTACATTATGAAAATTCTAGGAATTGAAACTTCTTGCGATGAAACTGCCGCTGCCGTTATCGAAGACGGGAGCAAAATTTTAAGCAACGTTATTGTTTCTCAAATTGATATTTTCGCAGAATACGGTGGCGTCATCCCAGAAATTGCCGCTCGTTCGCATCTCGAAGCCATTCTGCCCGTTATCCATAAAGCGCTTAATGCTGCTAATCTAGACTGGTCCAACCTCGATGCCATCGCCGTCACTCATACTCCCGGGCTAATGGGCTCACTCCTCATTGGCACTCTCACCGCCCGCACTTTTGCCATTCTTAAAAACAAACCACTTTATGCTGTTCATCACCTCAAGTCTCATATTTATGCCAACTGGCTCGAAGAGGACTCTACCAAAACCTCCACTACCCTTTCCAAGGATTTAGCTCAGATTGATCAAAACCAATCACCAAAAAATGAGCAAAACTCCACCCCGGCTTCTTCTCCTAAACCCACTTTTCCATTACTCGCCCTCGTCGTTTCTGGTGGACACACTCAAATTATCTACATGCAAGCACACAATCATTTCGAGATTATTGGCACTACTCGAGATGACGCTGTTGGTGAATGTTTTGACAAAGTTGCCAAAATCCTCGGACTTCCTTATCCCGGTGGTCCAGCTGTTAGCGCCTGCGCCAAAACTGGTGATAGTTCCAAATATCATTTACCGCATCCAAAAGTGGACTATCTTGATTTTTCTTTCTCTGGGCTCAAAACGGCCGTCTTACGCGCCGTCCAATCCGAACTCGGCCTCAGCATCAAAACCCCGTCTTACGAACTCAAAAATCACCTTTCTGAGCAGCAACAAGCCGATTTCGCTGCTTCATTTCAAGAAACCGCTTGCGACATTTTAATCGAAAAACTCCAAGCTGCGCTCACCGATCATCCCGACATTAAATCTATCGTTCTTGCTGGCGGCGTCAGCGCCAATCAAATTCTTCGTCAAAAAGCCCTCGCCACTTTTTCCAAGAATTATCAAGTTTTCTTCCCTGCTCCTAAATTTTCTGGCGATAACGGCGCCATGGTTGCCGCCGCTACTTATTTTGAAATCACTAACGGCGTCAAACCCATCAATCCCTACACACTCAGCATCGCCCCGCGCACTCCAATCGAATAAATCATAGCAGACGAGTATCCCCAGGCCTAGCTAGAGAATGCTGAAGACAATACAAAAGGACCGCACTATAGCGGCCCTCATCCTATTGGTATTATTAAGTTCAGCTTACAGTTACTGCATATCTAATACAAAAATTTCATTCTAAAACGCCAACACACGTCTGTTTTCAGCAACAAAATCATATTTAATAAGAAACATCCACAAACTACACGGCGCTCTAATAGCATACAACGCAACCCTCGCTGATAACTCATTTTTCGTCAACAAAAATACCCTACCCCCTTCTTTTTAAAGTTCATCTCTGCGCCTACATCTAGCAATGATAAGATAAAAACACAATCAATTCAAAAAATTCAGTAGCATAAACGCCAAGAGTATATAGTTTGCACGGAATACCCTGCAAACCACACCCTCATTATATCTCAGATTACCACTCACGTCAACCACCTTTTCTAACTTCAAGATAAAATCTTTATACATAAGCCAATCTACATAAAATCCTCCATGAAAAATGACTGCCCTAAGACAGTCTCAAAAGTACAAAGGTTAAAATCACAACTCGGAGAAAAGCATTCTACAGCTCGTCTCCAACAAATTAAGCACGCTAACGAAAAAGCACCTAAATTTCCCATCCAATGTGGCGACTTCCTCACCACTGGCACTTCCCCCTCGAAGCATCGCCTAAATGAACCGTCTTCTTTATTTCGCCCAGAACCGGAGCACACTCTCAGCCCTAGGCGAAACATCATAAACAAAGTATCAGTAATTCACAACCAAATGAGTAAAACAAATAGAGGATTAGGTAAAATATTGACAAGTTTTTTCACGCAATCCTAATCTATCTGCTATTATTCTCTGTAGCCACTATTTCAAATATCCTTATCCCGAATTCAGAAAACCCATTTCATCACCTTCTTTCTGTAAAAGAACCACAACGCCTCTGCGTTAAACTTGCAATAGCCACGCCTCGCAGGTGAAGTATCCACTTCGGAGGTTTACCATCAATCCCACTCAAATTTCAAGTACCTGCTGCTATGTTCGTTCTGACCGACACCTAACCACCGTCCCATAGCCACAACGTTACGTTCTCCAACCCTCGCAGAACAAAGCTATTACACAAGTTACATAAAATACCACACTCAGCAAACCGACAGTCTAAACCGCAATGGCCAACTAAGTATACTATCTATACTATCAAACTTTTCCACAAGAGTCAACTCTTTTTTATTAAAATATTTCAGAAGTCTGCACTAGTTATAAACCATATTATTATATATAAAGATATTAAATTACCTCCAAATATTCTTCTTCAATTCAACTGTCAAAAAACATTCTTATCAATCGAAATCATAAAATAAAAAAATGTCATTTTTTACTCTTGACGCCGCCTCCACCTTTGCGCTAAAATTACTACTAAGCTAGATTTAGAAGCTACAAATTCTAAATAATTTTATTCTAAACCTGCTTTAAAATTTGCACATTTTAGACCCACAGTCTTGGGCGTGTTTTTGATTTCCAAAAAACTGAGGAAGAGAGGCCTTTTGCCTTGGTTTCTGCACCGCACCCAACCGCAGATGCCAGTAAAGGGCGCACAGTCCCTACCTATGCTCGGATCGAATTACCGCGCTTAGA
>CAZVTE010000103.1:0-4154 GCA_964629705.1 uncultured Candidatus Saccharibacteria bacterium
GACTATACAGAAAAAATGTATATACCACTTTGTAATTTATACAATAATTATTATCCTACACAACAATTCCAGCCTATGCCTAACCCAAGCTCAACATATATGGGAAATTCTAATTATCAAACTTATTCTCCAACCTATAATTACTATAATTATCCCGCACCGGTGGAAATGATGTATCCTGCATGGCAGAATAGCATTACACCTGGGCAGCCGACCAGTTGCCTGCCGGCTAATACCTATTATCCTAGTCCCGTCATGGCGTCAGAACCAACCCAAGGCTATAATTCCGCCCCTGTTGCCACTACTAAGCAAAATCCACCCGATTTGTACAGCATGAGCGCTTTTAGTAAAAGTCAAAATCCTTTTTCGGGTGCGCCAGCCTATGCAACTTTTAGTAATTCTCCATCTCTGGATGTGGCCATTGCTGAAGCTAAAGAAATTAGTGCGATGGACTACACTTTATCTAGTTTTGCTGAGCTCCAACATGCAATTTATGCGGCCGAAGACATTGCACATGATTGTAATGCCACTGTAGAAGAGATTGATGCCGCTTCCTTTAACTTAAATTATGCCGTTTCTAATCTGGAAAAGGAAGTTTTTGAAGATTGCTCACAAAATCGAAATCTAGATTTTTATCAATATCAACAACCTCTGTATTATTAGATTTTTAACAAAAACTTCATGCTCATGCTTGTGCTTTGGTAGGGTTTTTGCTAAGCTCTAAAACATGCAGCGTCAATTATTATGCAAAATATCCAAAGTTTTTAATGAGCTTCACCCATCGTATCTCATCTATGCGGTGGTCGTAGGAGTAATCTGCGGGATAGTTCTGGGCTATTCTAGATTAATTACACTTGAACTACCACTCACGGCTATTTTAATAAGTCTGACGCTGCTTTTATTGTGTTTTATTAAAATAAATTATCTAACTGTAGTGATTGCTACGGGCTTAGGTGTTATAATCGGTAATATTCGTGTCGGTGTTGCAACAATAGGTGCAGATTATTTTTCTAGTATTGTCAATCAAGAAATCACAATTTCTGGTGTAATTATGGAAGACCCAAATACTGACAAAAACCCAACAGTAATAAAGCTCAAAAATTTGCAGATTCTGGAATCTGGTAATCAATATGCAGTTGCAGGTGTAATTTACGCACAAATTGCTGACAAGATTGAGCTCGCACGTTCTGACGAGGTAGTTTTAAAGGGAAAAGTTGGAGCGGGTTTTGGAACGTACGTTGCTAAAATGTTTCGTCCAAAAATCGTGCAAGTTAGTCGCCCTGAGCCCGGTGATGTGTTTCTCAAAGTTAGGGACTATTTCTCTAATTTAGTTAGGAATAGCCTCCCCTCCCCTGAAGCTGATTTAGGTCTGGGCTACCTCATGGGTATGAAAACTGGTATTCCGGATGACTTATTAGAATCTTTACAGCTTGTGGGCATGACACATGTTGTTGTTGCCTCTGGCGCGCATTTGGGAATTCTCGTCAACTTATCAAAGAAGCTGTTTGGCAAAATTTCTCGTTTTGCTGGCGTAATGTTCTCAATTCTCATGATACTAGGTTTCACTATGATTGTCGGGCTAACCCCGTCAATGTCTCGCGCAGCGCTTGTTTCTATGCTTTCGCTTGTTGCAGGTTATTTTGGCAGGAAATTTTTGCCAGTGCGACTAATTCTATTGGTGGCTGCTATAACTCTACTTTACGACCCTTCGAACTTAGCTAGTCTAGGTTGGCAGTTATCTTTTTCATCCTTCTTTGGTATTTTGGTTCTTGCTCCTAAAATCACTCGATTTCTTTATGGTGGTAAAAAGCCAAAATTTATTCCAGAAATGTTGCTCACTAGCTTGTCAACTAGTTTAATTTGCGCGCCAATTTTGTTATACAATTTCGGCAGCTTGTCGCTATTATCCTTCGTAGCAAACTTATTTATCTTGCCGACTTTGCCGTATGCTATGGGATTAACTTTTCTCACGGGAATTACGAGTTTCTTTGCTCCATTAGCACAAAGTTTTGGCCTTTTAACTAAGATAGTTCTTGATTTTCATATCTGGATTGTCAAACTTCTAGAAGATAAAACTACTTTTATTATTACACTTGAGTCTGGCAAAAATTATGTGTTTTGGCTATATTTAATTCCTGCGATTTTCCTGCTAGGAATGAACTGCTTAGAATATCTAGGCAGAAAACGAAAGTTGTGTTATAATAATAAGTATGAAAATCAATTCCGAGGCAGAAATGCTAAAATTAGGGGAAAAATTCGCGCAGGACCTAAAACTACCATGCGTGATTGAACTAGTTGGTGATGTTGGTGCTGGTAAAACTACTTTTACGCGCGGTTTAGCTCAAGGCTTGGGTATTCATGAACCAATCACCAGCCCTACCTTTGTCATCTCGAAACGTTATAATATTCCCGCATCTAATTTTGGTGAGGATAATAAGCCGGGGACTTTGGTACATTACGATTTTTATCGTTTACCAGACCCAGGAATTATGAATAGTGAGCTAGCAGAAACAATTGCAGAGCCAAATTCCCTCGTTATTGTGGAATGGGCAGAAAGCGTCTCTGATTTGTTGCCTAAAGAGACTACTCGACTCAAAATTGAACTTGAAGAAGATGGTAGTCGCACAGTAGAGATTCAGTAGGATATTTAGTAGTAGTGTTAAGTTAGTATGGGTTTAGGTTTGAGGAGTATACTGGCGATGCTCGGCATGGATATATGACTAGAGCATCAAATGCGATTTCATTTGCCCCACCCTTTTACATTGTTGCGACCGATTGGATAAGTATGCTTTACGGAATACTCTCTGCGTCAACTGGCCAATGGAGTCATTTTTGGAGTAGTACTAGCGCTCGAGATAGTGGAACTAGCGCATACTCTCCAGCATATAGTTCAACCGACATCAGACCAACCTTGAATGAACAAAAATATATGGGCTTTTCTCTTCGATGTTAGCTTCAAAATTTTAAACCATTGAAGGCGTTAACGGTCATGATGGAGAGAAAACACATAGGAGCGAGCGCTCCATGATGTAGGGTATACTTTATCAAAGCTCAAACCTAGGCTACACGCACCATTATTACCTGAGGCATATGCTCCTAGAATTAGCTCGTTATCACCAGCAAATACGATTTCGGCTGATCCAGAGCGCATGAAGCCGGCGCTTGGTGAGTAAAATGGTGATAATATAGAGCCATAGCCATTGCTATTTGGGCTAATGGCATAATAATTGTACGCGTCCCTATTGCTAAAATCACTCCAGCCATAATTTTGCAACAGATATGCGAAGCTTCCATCTTGGTTTAGAATTGGTACCCTATTAGTTTCTGCATCGCTCGTTGCCATTTTCCAGCCTTTAGGAAGAATAGTGTTGATTCTGAAGATTAAAAGTTGTATAATAATGACATGCATATATATCTTAATACGGCTGAAGAAATTACTGAACTAAGAATTAACGAAAAACAATATCATTATTCTACTAAAGAAGGTTTAGCGGAAAATATCTTCTGTTTTATAGAAGAAAAAATGAAAGAGAATGATTTTACTTGGTCTGATATTACGGAGATTGAGTTCTTTACCGGTCCAGGATCATTTACTGGGTTAAGGATTGGGGCGGCCGTAGTGAATGCCTTGGCCGATGGCCTCGGCATTCCCATTTTTGACCAAAATGGCAGGAAGCACAAAATTGTGCTTCCTGACTACGGCCGCCCTGCCCACATTACTGCGCCGCGTAAATAGAGGCATAATATTAAGTAATTGCGAAGAGAATGGCCTTGGTATTTGTTATGCGTAGTATCGGGATACACGCCAAAATCCAACCCCCAAGCAGAAAAGGCAACGATTACATCATAAGCATTACTACTACGCAATCTCCCGTCTCCACCTATGCCCTCCATAAAGCCCGACGAAATCAGCGTATAGCCAGCATAGACATTGTATAGTGGGGCTAAATGATATTCTAAGATCTTATTTAAATTTTTGTCTCCATAATTTGAACCAGCCGTATCCTTTTCTTCAAACCTGAACCCATACCGACTTAACACTCCTGAGTTACTATAAAAGTTGAAGTGCACTTCAAATTTTATCTCTTTTGCCTATCCCCTTGTGCAAAACTATCCAAATTCCACGCTAGTAATTATTACTGCTTTTAGCTATA
>CAZVTE010000104.1:0-4140 GCA_964629705.1 uncultured Candidatus Saccharibacteria bacterium
TAAAGATTGTTCCTATTTTATTGAATCTTTCTTTCTGGATTCGTTAGGTGAACCATGTTATTGGATATGATGCGGTTTTGTGGTTTAAGGATTGTTATTATGAATAATACTTCCATAAAGTGCTTGACAAAAATTAGTATGTGTGCTACAATAGAGGTAAGACTTGATAAAAGCCCTAGTATTTTGATGGAATCTTATTAAGAAACTTGTATTTTTGAAAGGAGAAATGATTATGAACAAAGACGAGAAGCCTTTGCGGAATACGCATGAGTGGACGCATGAGGGGCTGTTTGCGACCGATTTTGCGGTGCTGTTTGCCGAAGATTTACCGGTAGAAATTATTGAGCAGTTGAAGACAGATTGGTTCTATAGCGTAGGCGATTTGTTGCTTGCTGGGCGAGATGGGCTGTTGAAAGTTCTTGAATATGATGATGCTGTGGTTGAAGAGATTGAACAGGCGATGACTAAGCACAATTTGGGCTGGTCGAGCGTGGAACTGATTGATGGCAAAAAATTGGATTGTACTGAATTGAAGTATACGGACGCTTTTGTGGATAAAATATTGCAGGTGTCAGGAATTTGTATTCTGGGTGATTTGATTAACTATACAGAAAAGCAGTTGTGGCAGATTTTTTATAATGAATTAATCACCTCGCAAGAGAGAACAAAACGACGTTTGTGTGAACGAATTGCGGCGATGTATGTTCAGCAGGTACAGAAGTCGCTCGGAGAGTGGCATTTGCAGCTGAAGTCTAATACTAAGGCTTGACCGTCGGATTTTTATAACTTTTATTCTAGGCCTGCCTGTTTGTGGCAGGTTTTTCTAGCATTTGGTAGCTTGGATAACTAAGAATAAAACTAGAATAATCATGAGAAGAATAATGATACAACGTGTGTATTTAATGGTCTTGGCGTTATAGTTAAGTTTTTTGAAGACGGTGTGTTGAAGAAGAATCCAGACGCCGAAGAGAGGAAAGGCGATTAAGCTTGTTAGGACAGCTAGCTCGCTAATAAAAAATGGTGAAGCAAATAGAGTAAACTTAATCTCCAGCGCTTTTGATGCGTCTGATATACTATTTGAGGTGGGCTGGCTATTGATTTTGAACAAAATTAGTGCGAAAAACGCTAAGATGTAGCATAAAAACAAAATCCACAGATTAGTAGTCTTTTGTTCGGTTTTACCAAAAACTTTAGTAATGGTACTAGTGTTAGTTTCCGTCTTTTTGTGCACGCTGGGTTTCCTCTAGAAAAGCATTAATAAAATCATCGATTTTGCCATCGAGTACAGCGTCAGGGTCTTTACTTTCGTATTTAGTGCGAGTATCCTTAACCAACTTATAGGGTTGCAAAACGTAATTGCGGATTTGCTGACCCCAACCTGCAGACTCGCCAGCGCGGAGCTTGTTGATGCTCTCGGCATGCTGCTCTTGCTGCATTTGTAGAAGTTTACCACGCAAGATTTCCATGGCTTTTTCTTTGTTTTGTAGCTGTGATCTTTCATTTTGAATAGCGACTACGGTGTTGGTTGGTAAGTGAGTGATTCTGACGGCAGAATTGGTGGTATTGACGCTCTGGCCGCCGTGCCCGCCGGAGTGGTAAACGTCGATACGTAAATCTTTTTCGTCAATGTCGACTGCGTCATTTGCTTCAACGATAGGTAGAATTTCTACGAGGGCGAAGCTGGTTTGGCGTAGGTTATCAGCATTAAAAGGTGATAATCTAACTAAACGGTGCACGCCATGTTCGCTCTTAAGCAAGCCGTAGATGTTTTTGCCCTTAATTTCATAAACTGCAGTTTTGATACCAGCTTCTTCTCCGGTGACCCTCTCGAGACTACTAGCTTTAGCACCCTGTCTTTCACTCCAGCGTAGATACATTCTTTCAAGCATGCTAGCCCAATCCATCGCTTCAGTGCCGCCAGCGCCCGAAGTAATTCGTAGGATAGCATCGTTATGGTCAAACTTGCCGTTAAAACGAAGAGCTTTTTTGAGCTCATCTAGGTTGGTTTCGAGTACTTCTAACTGATTTGCAAGCTCATGTTCGAGCTCACTATCACCTAGCTCAACTAACTCCCCTAAATCTTCAATTTGAGTTTTGAGTAAACGCCAAGGCTGGACTTCGTCACTGAGGTGAGCTAATTTTTCATTTTGTGCTTTAGCGTGCTCGGGATTTAGCCAAATTTCTGGCTCGGAAACTTCGGTTTCTAGTTTGGTAATTTCTTGGATTTTGGTATCAATATTTAGTTTTTCCCAAGTTTTGTTAAGCTCAGATTCGAGTTGCTCGATTTTCTTAGTGATTTCGCTGGTCGTTCCCATACTCAAGCTCCATTACGAGTTTTCTAAATTGAGCGCCACGGTCATAAACATTTTTAAACATATCAAAGCTAGCAGCTGCAGGAGACATCAGTACGACTATATCTTTGGATTTGTCAACTATTTTAGCTTCCGCAATAGATATGTCAAGTGCATTTTGTAAACTATCGGCTTCTCTGTAATAACATGAATCCATCACTTTTGCAAGTTCTTTGCCACTTTCACCAATCAAGATTGTTTTGGCGACATTCCCTGCATTTAGGATGGTATCCCGAATTTCAGGAATATCCTTATTCTCGGTCTTATCTCTGCCGCCAGCTATTAAAATGATTTGCTTATCTGGAAAAGCTTCAAGTGCCACTTTGAGCGATGACACATTAGTGCAGAAGTTATCATTGTAAAAATCGATATTATCAATTGTGCGCAAGTATTCCAAACGGTTTGGTAAACCTTTAAACTCGGATAAGGCTTGCTCGATTTTGCCGGCGAATTGCTCCAATAGTTCTGTGATATTTTTTTCTTCTAAGTTGGCAACGGCAAGAAGAGCGGCCTCGGCATTTTCACGATTATGCTTGCCAGGAATAATCAAGCTATCTAGAACTTTGTCTATCTTGGTGCGATTAGTGTCACTAGGATATGGAATGAGCTTGCCCTGGGATTGCTGGGCGATTTTACTACTCTCGGGATTCTCGCGATAGTAGATGCAGTAGTCTTGGGTGGTTTGATGCTTAACGATATTAGCCTTTGCAGTAACATATTCAGTAAAATTGGTGTGAACATTGAGATGGTCTGGTTCAATTTTGAGAATTACGGCAATATGTGGTGAAATGTTCAAATCCCAGAGCTGAAAGCTGCTCATTTCGTAAACTACGACATCAGTTTTTTTGATTTCGTCTAGTACATCTAAGGCGGGCTTACCAATATTGCCAAGTAGCCAGACTTTTTTGCCTAATTTTTCTAAAATAGCGGTAATGAGTGAGCAAGTAGTTCCCTTCCCTTTGGTGCCGGTAACGCCGATGACTGGGCAAGGGCAATGTTCAAAGAAATATTTGGTGCTGCTTGACCACTCTTGTAGTGGCGGTACGCTCGGGCTACGCATTACTAAATCAAAGTCTTCTAGGCCAAAATGCGAGATGTCTTCTGGTTTAAAATTATCAAAAATGACTACTTCTTCGGCGTCATGCTTCTGAAAAAATCTTTCTGCGCTTTGGCCCTCCTGGCCATATCCCAATACTGCAACTCTCATAATCTTATTGTAGCATAGAATACACGGTTCGTGTTAAGAATAGCTATAAATGTTGAGAAATGCTGAATCGGTATGGGAGTAACTCCTGTTGCGAACCATAGGAGTGGCTGTAGCGAAAAAGAGAGCTTGCTCGCTTTTTATGCGCTACGACTATGGGAAGAAAAGTATTAAGTCTATATGGGTTTAGGTTTGAGGAAAAGCGCGGCGATGGTTATGGATATGTTGATAATAATCTTACGCATGAGGAGCAATGGATATTATTTACCATACCTGATTATCTAATACTAAACCGGTTACATTAGTGGCAATGATGCTCTGGAGATGACTTCTGCAATGTTTTTGCATAGCCAAACTGCTACCTCAAATACACTTTGGGCCTATGCTCCAGTGATAGAGGGGATGGATATGATTGCTCCAGGAACAAGCAATAATCGAAGGTTCGGCTTTTCTCGCCGTTATTGGGCTAGAATGAGTTCTGCCTGAGTAATACTGAATCCGGTATTATTTTAACTTTGGAAGCTTGTGTTTTTTCGGCGAAACCCCTTGCCATCTTGTTAATATCTTGATAGAATAGGGATAGTT
>CAZVTE010000105.1:0-3520 GCA_964629705.1 uncultured Candidatus Saccharibacteria bacterium
GTAATTGCTGGATGACGCAGAACCTTGATTTGGATATACCAGCAGAACCAGACCCTACCTTCATTAGCCAAAGTGATAATATTCCAACTGGGTGGAAGCCAACAGAGGGAACAAGAACGGGGAACTTAGATTTAAATGGTTTAAGCGTCAACACTAGCTATTCTTGGAATATTGGAGATTATGCGCTCAAAGACCCTACGAGTGTCACTCTATGCGGAGAAGTTATACAAGGTGGAAATCTCTCTTCTTGCAAGGATGTAGTATTATACAACGATAGTTTAGATGCTCACTATAAACTAGGCAACTACTATCAATGGAATGCCGCTACGGCTAACACTGGCGTAGGACTGCAAAGTACAGAAACAGAACTTAAGAATGCAAACGGCTCAATTTGCCCCCAGGGGTGGCAACTGCCAATCAGTGGCGTAGCTAATAACCCCGTGAGCAAATCATTCTATTATCTGCTGGAAAAATATGGGCTTCAATCAAGTCCAAGTAACGCTAATTATAACATATCCACAGACCCACTGTATGTTATTCGTTCTGGACATATCTCCGATGCCCTACGTGTTGTGGGCTATGGAAGCAACTATTGGGCTAGTACGACTTCAATTACTGCGGATTATTCTTATCATTTACTTATAAATGCCTCTGGCGTAGTTCCGTCTAATGCAGAAGGTAGCCAACTAGGTTTTTCTGTCCGTTGTCTTGCTCGCTAACATAAACATTTTCATAGTTATCCCCTAGAGCTTTCTGGGGGATAATGGTTCGATATTTTTAAACAAAATTAATAGCAGAGAGAAAGCCCTAATTATCTTTAAATGCATACCGGCTGATTGCTAACATTCTATATACTAGTTATGATCTATTTATCACCTAAAACCTATCTAGTATCTACTCTACTTTGTTAATACTTATGATTAGGATAGTATTACGTCTATATGGGTTTAACCTCGTAGGAGACGAGAGGAATAAAAATGTTACACATTTTTATTTCCGAGACGACGCCCGAGGAGAAGCAACGTAAGTTGCTGAGGTTTGAACCGCAGGAGTGGCCTTGTAGCCTAAGAAAATGCTTGCATTTTCTAAAGGCGCTACGACTGCGGGAAGAGAAGTTAAGTCTATATGGGTTTAGGTTTGAGGAAAAGGGAAATATACAATCTGGTCTCGGCAGCGTTTCGTCAAGTGTTGCCACTGGTAATTATTTAGGCTATCCTTTTTATAATGTTCGTGCTGGCCACACTACAGGCATTACAATGTCAGAAGTGGGCTATGGAAGTTGGGAATGGACTAGTACCAGTTATCCTGATTACGAAAATCGTGCTTATGAATCAGAGATTAAAACCATACACATCTTTCCTTCAGTTTACAACGGTAAAATATTTGGTTTTTCTCGCCACTTCTCTATTAGTATAAGCTCTTGATACATTCTTATTTGCCGTACTATTCCTAGCAGCGAGCTACAAGCAACCCCAATCCTTACCAAACGCCTGATATTTTTACGCTAATGCTAGTAAAACCACATTTTTCACCATTTTACTATTGACTTTTTCTATCAAGTGTGATACAATAGAAGCATAGGGTGTATTGCGTCCTATATCATAAGCTCTTTAAAACAGTAGCTGGGGGATTATCCTCTGTTTTCAAGCCTATTCTGTGAAAAACAGCAATAAGAGTATTTTTGATGTAAAAGTTTAGTTACCTAATTGATGTGCGCCAGAAGAAAGGAAGAGATAAAAATGCCAATCAAGGACATTGAAAAACTTCGCATTATAACAACTGAGAAAATAACAAAAAACAAAACTGTTATAAAATTGCTCAACGACCGCGGAGAAACTATTAAGCTTTGCGGTTATCTGCAATGGACCATACCATACCCGCATGGTAAAGAAGAATGTTACCGCATCTACAAGAACGGTAGCATTCTCAAGATTAATGCGGTCATTTATAACAACAGCCCCGAGCTCAGCTACGCCTCAGTGGCTGAGCAACCAGCCTACTGTTGAAATTAGAAGAGCTGGCACATTATTTACATACTTATACCCTAAGATTAATTTCTTAGGGTATTTTCTTTACGCTGAACGCTCGTTAATCGCTTGCACTACCTTGATATAATTGTCCGGTGATTTATCACTCTGTGGCAATAACCGTAAGCCCTGCGACTCAATAAATTCTTCAGCCCTATCGTCATCATAATTCTTCGGCACCCTTACCAAAATCTTCCCATCTTGATAATCTTGATGCATCTGCTGAATTTCTCGCATTAACTCGCGTGACAACTGTCCTTTTTCCTCATTGAGATTCACATATGCACCGAGTACAATCGAACCAAAATTCTGCGCTCGCGTCCGCGGTGTCTGAAACTTTTCGTGACGTTTACGAAAATATTCCGGATCAATATCACCAATTCCGCGCCCCAACGAACTTTTAGAATCATACCACACTGGAATACTCAACATCTGTGCCTCACCGCTCTTCAAAATCTTAGTACCACTGTCCCAATAATACGCCGTGTTCACACTCGCAACTTCTGGGAAAGCCGCCTTAATCAAATCTGAAGCAATCTTGTTTGTCGAGCCGCTACGCTTCACTTCATCAACAATCAAAACATTCTTGCCATCAAGTAGTGACGGCATCCTCATGATTTCTTCAACATCCTCATTTTCAATCCCATTTGGCAAATATAGCGACCGAATACGTGCAAAATCCTCTGGCGAAACGTCCTCAATATGAAAATCTTTCGGCATCGCAATCCGTTGCGACCCATCAGAATTCCTAATATAACCATTAGCATCCACATCCACACCGGCCCGCCGAAACCACGTCAACCGATCAATATTAAGATATGAATGCTCCGGCCGCTTCTCCTCAGAAAAATCATTCCAAAACGTATTCACTAGCCAACTTACCGGCCGTGCCGATTTATCAAGGTAAATCACATGGTCTGGTTTTACGCGTTCCTGATTCATCTCATATTCCATCGAAGTTCCATCCATCGTCGCAATCAAATCAGCCGTACTTTTAATATGCTCACCTACAGTTTTATCAATATTCCAATAAATCCGTTCGTTGCTCTGATTATTATTATTTAGTTCATACTGATTCTGGAAAATTGGATAATCGTCTTCATTCACACGAAACCGCTCTAGCGGTGGCAAATTTTCCCGATTATTCTCTAGCGAAGATGTTGATAGTTTTTCTGACATATGATTCACTCATTTTTAATAATATTATTCCTAGTATAGCAAGCTTAAGCAATTTTGTTAAGCCGCAACCACTCTTACTTCTGCTTCAATTCTTCCAAAGCTGCACGCGCTACCTTAATATCCTCAAACGGATATTCACCATCAGGACGTAAGATTGTCTTCTCGTGACCCTTACCTAATATCAACACCAAATCACCCTTTTTTGCCGTTCCAACGGCTTTTTTAATCGCATCCGCCCGATTCGGAATCAAAAACAAATCTTTATCCAGCTTTTTACCAGCCTTCTCCGCCCCCTCTGCAAACATTTGCATAAT
>CAZVTE010000105.1:3530-4130 GCA_964629705.1 uncultured Candidatus Saccharibacteria bacterium
ATAATCTCATTTAAATCTTCATCTCGAGTATCATCTTCTGTAATAATTACCACATCGCTGTTTTTCCCCAAAATTTCACCCCGAATCGCCCTTGTCGAATGGTCTCGCTGACCCGCTCCACCGTGCACAGCAATAATTTTTCCATCACACTTTACCGAATCAAATACCTTTTCTAGTGCATCTGGCGCATGTGCATAGTCCACTATCACTGTAAAATCTTGCCTCACATCCACTCGCGTCATCCGCCCCTCCACCGCCTCAAGTGCATAAATTCCTTTTTCTATTTCCGCATCACTCAAGCCTAAAATTTTTCCCACTCCCACCGCTGCTAGGGAATTATAAACATTAAACTCACCTGGAATCTGCGTTTTTATCTTCATATCACCACACGCATATTCCACACCAGCAGATTTCAATTCCACCTCTGTAGCACGCAAATTACCCTTCTGAACTCCATACTCAATTATCTCACCAGACGAATTTTTCTTAAACACTTCTTTAAAATAATCTGCATTATTATCATCCGCATTTATAACCGCATTCTTCGCCTGTCTAAATAATTTGCCCTTTGCTTTGCGGTAATTCTCAAACGTTTTATGA
>CAZVTE010000106.1:0-4075 GCA_964629705.1 uncultured Candidatus Saccharibacteria bacterium
TAAAGATTGTTCCTATTTTATTGAATCTTTCTTTCTGGATTCGTTAGGTGAACCAGATTTGGAAGGTGGTTTATATTGGGCAGCGGAGAGACCAGCCAGTATAATATGAGAATTCTAACGCAGGAGCAGTGATGTTAGTGATTGCTAAAAAATAAGCCCTGTTGACTCCATTAGTAGTCTTTGACCAAAAATATCCGTGAGAATTTTGATTGTCCATAAGCGAAGCTGTGACCTCCCCACTCCGCACAAAGTAAAGTGGGTGAAGGGTAATATGATTAGCAATAAAGTAGATATGTGTTGATTATATCAATGCTAATAGTTTTTCTGTATTCTAATTTATAGACAACTTATGTAGTATTAGAAAAAACATATTCTGAAGTGACCCGTGGGTTAGCCACAGTAACTGTAATAGTTTTTCTGTATTATAATTTCTGCAGGCCGCGTTCAAGACGCCCGCCGCCGCGGGGTCTTGCCGCTAGTCCTCCTCGTGAGTCCGGATTCCTGCAGAAATTAAATACAGAAAACTCCTTCACTCACTTCACAGTTTGAAGGTTAGAATATACTTTGTTCAAGCAGTACTACATCCATTATTTATTCTACTTTGTTAATACTTATGATTAGAATAATTTAGTTTTTCTAAAATGTGACTAGAAGCGCATCGAAGCTCGATGCGCAGAACGAATTACCCGTGAAGACGGGATAATTCGTGGGTCACTTTTAGAAAGAACTAAATTATAACTAGATGATAAATATATAAGTCTATATGGGTTTAGGTTTGAGGAAAAGCGCAATGATCAGAATGGCTATTATGCTCAGAACCCGAGCGAAACCGGATATGATATTCTACTAAGCCCAATATATGAAATCCGCATCGGTACTGCAAGTTTAGCCTATGGAAGATTAAACTATACCGGAACCGGAGTATGGATTGCTACGAACTCAGCTCCAGGTGTAACAGACAGAGTTTTTGACTTTTGGCTCATAAGTTCCGCTTATGTTACGCATCAGACTGGACGGAATACTAGTTTTTCTCTCCGCCGCCTATTCTGCCTTTGTAATTTCTCCCGTTCCATGTTGTAAATGTAATAGTCTCTGATTCCTAGATCCGCGGAACTTTAGCGTTAAATCCCTTTCTGCCAAAATGAAAGGTCCATCAATCAGTGCATCGAGACTCTTCAAAAACTCCCATTTCGCACCACCAAGTTGTTTTAGTTGCTCATAAGTATAGCCACTGAAGCTCCAAATGTTCCAGCCTAGTTGCTCTCTGCACCAATCTGCGATTTCCTTACAAGCCTCTGGCTGTTCAAAAGGTTCCCCACCACAAAAAGTAATACCGGACTGTCCTTTAAACTCTTTTAATCTACGCTTAACCTCATCGACTTCGACTATAAAACCACCATCGAAGTCCCATGTCTCGGGATTCTGACACCCAGGGCAGTGCCGTGCACAACCCTGAGTCCAGAGAACAGCCCTCAGACCATCACCGTTGACGATGCTATCTCGTTCTAATGGGCCAGATAATCTAATTTGCATCTATTTCTTCCCCGTCATCGTCTTTTGCTTTTTCTTGCTTCTTTCGCGCTCACACTTCTCGGCAACGCTATAAACCCCAGCAACATTACAAGCAACGTTATGCTTAACGCGGTCGTGCTCTTCGGCTTTTTTACCGTCGTTCCAACGCTCCAAACTACCCACGAGATAGCCAGTAATCCTTCTCAACCTCTCAAACGGAACATCGCCTTCGCTCTCTTCGCGGCCGCAGCTTGGACAACGATGACCTTCAATAATGCCCGAGTAGCCACAAACTGGATCACGGTCTACCGGATGATTAACAGAGCCATAGCCAATGTTAGATTCCTTCATTTTACGAATTACCGCTTCGAAAGCATCAATGTTCTGACTTGGGTCGCCATCGAGCTCGATATAAGTAATGTGGCCACCGTTACAGAGCGCATGGTATGGTGCCTCGATTTCGATTTTCTCGAATGCACCAATATTGTAATATACTGGTACATGATAACTATTAGTATAATAATCTCTATCAGTAACACCTTTAATCTCGCCATATTCTTTGCTGTCAATTTTAGTGAACCGACCAGCAATACCTTCCGCTGGAGTAGCAATCAAACTAAAGTTTAAATGATACTTTTTACAATATTCATCGCAACGCTCGCGCATGTGAGTGATAATGTCGAGACCAAGCTCTCTAGCTTCTTCGTTCTCGCCGTGATGCACACCCATCATAGCTACCAAGCATTCAGCTAAGCCAATAAAGCCGATGCCAAGCGTACCATGTTTAATCACATCCCTCAAGGTGTCATCTTTTTTCAACTTTTCACTGCCGAACCAGTTTTTCTCACCCATTAAGAACGGGAAGTTGCGAACGTGCTGGTTGGCTTGAAACTCAAACCGCTCTAAGAGTTGGGCTGCAACGAGATCCATTTTCTCATCTAGCTCTTTATAGAACCCCGACCAGTCCGCTTTCTTGCGTTCACCAAGACAAACTCCGTGCTTGATACCTAGTCTTACTAAGTTAATTGTGGTATAGCTACAGTTGCCGCGACCAGTTGTAATGCCATCACTCTCTGGGAAAATGCTACTATAAACGCGCGTGCGGCAACCCATCGTAGCGATTTCGGTGCGGTAGTCCCCTGGCTTATATCCTTGAAGGTTAAATGGTGCATCTAGGAATACAAAATTCGGGAATAATCTCTTAGCGCTGACTTCCATACTCCTCTTGAATAAATCGTAATTTTTATCCTCTGGATTATAGTTAATTCCCTCTTTAACCTTAAAGATGGAAATTGGGAAAATTGGAGTCTCACCCTTGCCGAGACCTTTTTCGGTAGCATCGAGTAAGCATTTCATAACTAATCTACCAGCTTCGCTCGTATCGGTGCCAAAGTTGATGCTAGTAAACGGTACCTGTGCACCAGCCCGAGAGTGCATAGTATTAAGATTATGAATGAATCCTTCCATAGCTTGAAATGTCTGGCGTTCAACTTCTTCGTTCGCGCTTTCAATAACTTCTTGAGGAATTTTTAGTTTCTTAAGAGCAGCTTCATCGCCATATTCAATCTCTTCTAATTTCTCGTCTTTCAGATCAAGCTTCTTGCCGGTGAATTTCTCGTATGCCTTAGCACTACGTTTGATAGCTTTTCTAAAACTCTTATTGACGCCTGGAGCCATGGCGTAATCAAAGTTAGGGATGCTCTGACCGCCGTGCTGCTCATTCTGATTAGCTTGCAAGATAATTGCCGCTAGCGCACCATAACTGCGAATCGAGTTTGGCGTGCGCAAGTGACCATGACCGGTATCGAAGCCACCATCAGCAAACAGGCGCAAAGGGTCGGTCTGACAACAGGTGAGAGTGCCAGTAGCATAGAAATCAAGGTCGTGAATATGAATTTCGCCATTATCATGTGCATGAGCATATTCTGGGCTCATTAAAATACTCTTGGCAAAAATCTTGGAACCCTCAGCGCCGAACTGCAGCATCTTGCCCATGGCGGAATTACCATCTACATTAGCATTGCCACGCTTGACATCGGAATCTTCAGAAGCATCAGCAATAGCAATAGTACGGTAGATACTCATGAGATTACTCTTGGCTTCGCGAATCCGGTTGCGCTCTTGACGATAAGTAATATATTCTTTAGCGGTTCGTTTAAATGCTGACTCCATCAAAACTTGCTCGACAATGTCTTGAATCTGCTCGACGTTAGGAGTGCGCTGCTTAATTTCAGCTTCCATACGCTTAACAGCTTTATCAGCAAGCTGCTTGGCTCGGTCGTGCTTAAATTCCTCCGTCTTGAGACCAGCCTTAGCAATCGCCTCGGTAATCTTTTCTGGATCGAAGTCGACAATTTCCCCATCTCGTTTAACGATTTTTTTGAACATAAAAAATATACCTCCTACTTGTACCTTTTAATAATGTTTTTGTTTCAGTTTACTTGCTTTTATTATATACCACTACATATGGTGTATATATACATTTTAAGACACTATATATAGCGTGTCAATGTTTTTTGCAGGCTATTTTTGGCGAGTTTTGCACAGGCACTTTGCCGAGGAA
>CAZVTE010000107.1:0-4041 GCA_964629705.1 uncultured Candidatus Saccharibacteria bacterium
TTTCTTTTCCAAAGAAAGAGCCCCAGAATACAAAAAGCGACACCGCAGAGGTGTCAACCGGAATACAAGTTGAAGTTGCATTATTTCTAACACAATTCGTCTTTGTTCTGCGATGCCGCTTTAATCGACGAATTCTTTGAAATAATGCAAAAATATTACACTCAAAAATAATGCATTTGTAACTTGTATTGGTTGACATTTTAATTATAGCACATTTTGCAAAACTGGTGAAATAATAAAGACAAAATGAATTTCTTGTGCTATACTAGAGATAGTATGGCGAAGGTGATTTGTGTAACAAACCAAAAAGGAGGTGTGGGCAAAACCACTACCGCTGTTAATTTAGCGTATTATTTAGCAAAAGATAAGCGCAAAGTCTTGATTGTCGATTTAGACCCGCAGGGGAACGCTACGAGTGGCTTTGGTATAGACAAGGCAACGGTAGATCCAGGAATGACAGAGGTGATTCTGGGGGTTTCAGATTTGCTAGATACGGTACATAATACACAATTTAAGAATTTAGATTTAGCTCCGACCACGCCACAGCTTGCTAATGCAGAGGTGGAGCTGACTAACGTAAAGGGGAAGTTTACTCGGTTGAAGGAAGCGATTGATAAAATTGGTGACGAGTACGAGTATGTTTTGATAGATTCGCCACCGAGTTTGTCGTTACTGACTGTGAATGGTATGATTGCGGCGGATTATTTGCTTTTGCCGGTGCAAACGGAGTTTTATGCGCTTGAAGGTGTGGCACAGCTCTTGGAAAGTATGTCGCTCGTGAAGAAGGCAATGAATCCAGATTTGAAACTGCTTGGGGTACTGGCAACAATGTATGACAAGCGAACGAGTTTGAGTGCAGAAGTGCTGGCGGAGGTGAAAAAATATTTTAAGGATAAGGTATTTGAGGTGACAATTCCGCGGAATGTACGAGTGGCAGAGGCGCCAAGTCATGGAGTGCCGGTGGGTGCATATGATAAGTTCAGCAAGGGAGCTAAGGCATATAAGGAATTGGCGCGAGAAATCGAAGAAAGGACGATGTAGATATGAAGAATAAGGGGCTAGGTCGTGGATTTGACAGCTTGATTCCAACGAATTTGAATTTGGTGGAAGAGCAGTTTGACCCAACGAGCAAGGAAGATGCTAACGTGAGTAAGTTGGTAGAATTGAAGGTGGTCGATATTGTGCGCGATGAAGAACAGCCGCGAAAGGGATTTTCTAAGATAAAATTACAAGAGTTAGCTGATTCGATTAAGGAACATGGTGTGCTTTCTCCGATTGTAGTAGTGCGGGCTGACGATAAATATCAGATTGTAGCAGGTGAGCGGCGTTGGCGAGCAGCGCAGATTGCCGAACTTGAGACAATGCCAGCGATTATCCGGACAATGAGTGATCAGAATAAGCTAGAGCTCTCGATTGTAGAGAATGCACAACGTGAGGATTTGAATCCGATTGAGTTAGCTACGGCGTATGCGAAGTTGAAAAATCAATTTAACTTGACGGCCGAAGAGATTGGTAAACGCGTGGGGAAGAGCGGTGCAACGATTATTAACACAATGAGACTACTGCGATTGCCAGAAGAAGCAAAGCAAGCGATGCAAGAGCACAATTTGATGGAAGGGCCGATGCGACCGCTGATTTCAGCAGACCCAAAGTTAGTACATGAAATTTTGCCAAAAATGATTGAGGGTGGCTGGTCAGCAAGAATGGTGGAGCGTTACATTGCAGAACACAAGAAAAAAAGTTCGCAGCGGGTGGTGAAGGCGAATAATTATGCAAAAGATGAGTATCGTCTTTGCAATGCTTACAAGGCAGAGGTGAAAATTCGTGGCAGGAGTATTACTTTTAGCGCGAAGAACGATGAAGAATTTAAAGAGCTACTAGGGAAGTTTGAAGGTGCAAAAGAAGAGTAGTTCTGTGAAATAGCTCTTGACAAAAATAATGATGTGTGCTACAATTGTAGTAGGGAGGATTGTTTTTGACGACCTAAAATTAGTTTCGGTGCAGTTTTAGGGTGTTGTCCTTTAGTAGTTGAGCTTAATGAGAATAGAAATCAGAGATGGGAGGGATCTTGATGGAACTAGTAGTTTATCGGGAATTTGCATTACTGGAGAATCTGGCGAAGGTAGCAAACGTAAAAATGATGCTACCGGAGATTTCGGTAATAAGTGATGAGGTTAAGGCGACTGAGCTGAAGCAGAAACAAGTGCTATTATACTTATTGAATCATCTGGAGGAAGGTATAAACGAGGAGGACGCGCCACTCGTGGAATGTGAATTTAACGAAGACGGAGTAAAGCAGTGTCGTGGTATATTAGAGAGCGAATTAGCTTTGCGGCAGTTGGCGGAGGGTAACTGGGACGCGATGGCGGCGACTACGGAAATGCAGGGAGAGGAAGGAATGACTGAAGAAGAAATAGAGGAAGTGACTGAAGTGACGCCTGCGGAAGATTATACACGGCTGGAGCGCCGAAACGAGTTTAGAAGGCGCTTAGAGGAGGTTGATTTGAGGCTGGAAGAGTTGAAACGAAATCCGCTTCTTGACGAGAAGATTGAGATGATTTTGGTGGTTCTAGACGATTGTTTTATTGTTGATCATCAAAAAACGTTGTATGAGAGCGAGCAAGCGGAAGTAGAAGTGCGTAAGGTGGAGGCCATGTTACAACGTTATCGGAGTCGTATTAGTGTAATGCAGGAGAGGGCCGCACAGCGTGAGCTATATCGTGGCAGAATGTTGCAAGATATTGAGATGGTTCAGAAGAGGCACCCAGAGCTAGAGTTGGTGACAGATGACAGCAAGGCGTACCTCTACCTTAGAAGTCGTGAGATTGCGGATTTTGACTATGAAGAAAAGGAGATGTTACGGTTTGAACGGCGTTTACGAAGAATGGAGGTGGAATTAAGCGAAGCTAAATAATAAAAAGCCCCAGAGAAAGTCTGGGGCGATTTTTTGCTACTTGCGAAATCTAAAGGGGATTAAGTTGTTCGGTTGAGTGTTCGGTTGTGAGAATTATGTTTTTATGACGCTTATGATGGTAAGTATGGAGGTTTTTGTGATATAATGCGCGACATGGTGAATAAACCCTTGCGCCGTAAAGCGTGCATTCTTATTCCGTATAAGGCTAATCCGAAAGCAAAAGAGAAAACTTTGGCGAGCATTTTGGTGCAGAAGTTTAATGTTGATGTAGAATTTATTCCTGAAGGAATAACTAAAACGCCAGATATTGAGTTTATGGGGAAGATGTGGGAGATTAAATCGCCAAGAGGGAAAGATAGGCGGACGATTGAAAATTGTTTGCGAGCGGCGGCAAAGCAATCTTGTCATGTGATTTTGGATTTGAGGTTTATGTTTGGTATAATGGAAGTGTAACGAACTTGATTTGTTATGCGACCTAGTATGGCAGCGATAACCGCCGGAGGAGTTTTGACTTTTTCTGAATGACAGGCAACGCATAGGTCCACAGCTTTGCACCGCGACGAGGTACAGCATCCTGTATAGGAAGCCGGGGCCTCGCTATTTTTTGCGATTGAAATGTGGGATGTGGAAAAGTAGTGATTTTTTGAAGAAAATGTTTATTTTTTAACCTAAGCGTGATAAAATAGAAATGTCCTACTATTAATATAACTACCGTTTTTGGTTTTCATTCTTTTCCTGGAGCACTTATACGTACGATTCTTTATATGACCTGCAGCTAAGCGGCATCGCGTAAGTAATCAGGTTTGCGAGTTTTTAGGCGTATAAGTGGTTATGAATGGTAGTAGGACACCTCGCGGTGTCGCTTTTTGTATGCTGGGGAAATTTGACACGACCAACAAGAAGCGACACCCGAGGTGGCCATAATACAAATAAAACTTAATTTTAACCACGGAGGTAGAATGGTAAAATTAAAAAAATTCTATAAAGTAAATATGCTGGGCGTAACGAGTGCGGGGTTGTTGGGACTGGTTGCTCTAATGATGATTTGTCCTTTCCAGAATGATGGTGCTTCCGCCGAATCCGTCATCGATTCGTCCACCATCGGCTTTGATGTGGACGCGGAGCAG
>CAZVTE010000108.1:0-2369 GCA_964629705.1 uncultured Candidatus Saccharibacteria bacterium
GAACTCTCGTTTCATCCTTGGGAAGGATACATAATAGCCGTTATACGACACCCGCATATCTAGCTCCATTATATCACACCTAAGAAACCTCGCCAAGACTAGACATCCTCCAAAAACATGATAATCCTGACTGCATAACAAACAGTCAGGATAGAATTTAAGTAGGTGCTTACGGTTTTATTACAAGCCCAAACCGTACAATTTCAAATTTGAAAATCTGGCACTCTTGCACTCTGAAAGCGTTCCAAAGCATACAGCTGCCTAGGGGAATAAGTCTTTCTATCACTCTTTTTCCCCGTTATCTGACTAATTCCCTCTTCACGTAGTTGCATTTCTAACTTTGAAATTTCTTCGCGAAATCGATTCTTATCCCAAGCACCAATTTCATCACCATTGTCTCTCTTTGCAGCATTACCAAGATGTTCTCTCGCTACTTGGTAAAGCGCCGCATACCGACAACGCTGATCAACAGTTGGTCTCATATTTGCACTAACGAGCTGTCGCATCTGTTTACTTCTCCTCCTACAGCGATTTTTCATTGACTAAGTCACAAATTCGGCAAAAATTCTGGTATTTCCGCTTCCTTTCGCCATCATAACTCAAATCCGCCGGATTCAAAAGTGCCATTTCATCCATATCAGCAAGCACATAAACGATATAATTTACCGAGTCTGTGCCTGCTGTGTTCGAATTGATTGGATCTTCCAATTTTTCGCTTTCCTCCTTCCTATAAAGTTTCCCCACATTCGCTTTACAAAGTCAAAAAATCAAAAACAACCCATTCAAACAAATGTAAAGTCCAATAGAATAAAAACACGCACATGTTAATACCCTATCTTTCTATTGTATCACACCTTACAGAAAAAGTCAATAGCAAATTCGCTTATTCTTGCGCCTTCTCCGAATTTTCTTGATTTTTTGCAGCCTCGCTCTGCGTTTCAATATATTCTTTCACTTTTCCATCCGCATATAACTGATTAATTCGATCGTCAAATTCTGTAAAATCGATTTTTAGCGACTCATGATTCACTTGTGTATCAGTTTTATCAATTAGCTTCAAATAGTAATACCCGTCACCATTACTAGACAAAAATTTACCACTCATTTGCCCTTTTTCCAAAGTCTGAGCCATATTTGACCGCCCACCATCAACAATCATCACGTCTACCAAACCATTTGTCCCCTCCCTAGTCACAACATCTCCCAATTCCTCCACGACCTTACCAAAATCGTTATCATTTTCCGCTAAAATCTTATCCACTTTCTCAGCAATTTCATTAGCTTTTTGGTCAATCTTTTGCATCACTTTTGCTTTAACTAGCGTCAAATATAACATGCGACGATATTCTCGCCTGTTCATACCAAAATTATCCTGTAAAATTTTCAGAAAACCCTCCTCGCTACGTTCCACGCCCCCCACCTTACGATGGTCATCAAAAGCCTTATCTATCTCCTCCTCCGTCACCTCAATGCCCAGCTCTCTAGCTAACTTCAAAGCATAAGTATATTCCACCGCCGATTGCATTGCAGCCTGTTTATACATGTCACGCACCGCATTATCATCTTCACCTTGCCCTAACTGCCCCCCTTGTTGCTCTGCCGTCATCAGATTACTGCGATAAATCATTAAATAATCACTATACCGCACCTGCTCACCATCCACCTCTGCCACCGGCAACGGCACAACCTGCGCAATTCGATATGCCATATCACTGGTAGAACCAGATTTATAAAACATAAACCACCCCACCCCAATCATCAAAATCACCGCTACAAACGCGATAATTATAGTATTAATCACCAACTTATGTTTAGAGTACTGCATCGGATATTTAAATTTCCGCCCCTGTGCAAGCACCTCTTCGCGCCGTTCGGCAACTTTCTCACGCTCCGTCTTTGGTTTTTTCTTAAAAGCTTTCATAATTCTAAAAATAAACTTATCCTATTCTCTATTATAACACATAATCTTCTAAAACTTCAGTCTTCTTTTATTTCTCAAATTGTGTTACAATTATCCTAAGAAAATAGAGTTAAAATGTTTCCAATCGAGCGTATTCTCCAATGAATCCTCGCAAGGAGAATAATTCGTTAATGAATTATAGAAAGGATTTAATAATATATGGGACGAGAAAAAGACTTAGTTGAGCGTAGCTTAGTTGTTCTTAAGCCTGATTCAGTGCAACGAGGTATTGTTGGTGAAATTATCACTAGATTTGAAAGAGTCGGTCTGAAAATCGTTGGTATGAAGATGGTCATGCCTAATGAAGACCAATATCGCGCTCACTATGAAGATATTGGTCAAATGATTACACGACGTGGCGAGCAAGCTTTCCGTTATAATCTCAACTATATGATGACTGGTCCAGTTA
>CAZVTE010000108.1:2379-4011 GCA_964629705.1 uncultured Candidatus Saccharibacteria bacterium
CCAGTTATCGCCATGGTTCTAGAAGGCGTTGAGGCTGTTCCACTAGTACGCAAAATCGTTGGTCCAACCGAGCCAAAATCAGCAGAAATGGGAACTATTCGTGGCGACTACTCTCACATGAGCTTTGGTTATTCTGACGCTAAAGGTATGGGCGTGCCAAATCTCGTTCATGCTAGTGGCAGCAAAGAAGAAGCTAATAAAGAAATCAAACTTTGGTTTGCACCAGAAGAACTCTACGATTATTCTGACCTTAATGAAAAATATACTCGCTAGTTTTTCACGTTTCATTAAAAAGGAATTTCACAACATGGCAAAAGGTAGAACTACATATAGCTTTACTGTCAACGACCCCGATAAAGCAAAAGCTATAATTGAAAACTGGCTTGAAGAACACAAATTTAAACCAGCCGACCTAAAAGGTGAATCAGTTTATTTAAATAAAAGTTTTTGGTCGGGGCGTAAATATTTTAACTACGAGATTGAAAATAATCATGTTACGCTCTACGGTTGGACACATGGTGCTGCTGGTGACTTTGATTTTAAAACCAAATCTAACCAAAGCGTGGTCAAACCTTTCATCAAAATGCTTGCTTCCCTGTTTAGCGAACTAGAGACTTTAGAAAAATAACCAGTTTCACTACATTCTATCGTAATACTACAAAATATCCCCAAATTATTCTCTCTGGGGATATTTTATTAAATATTAAATAAATTATCTGGCGACACAACGCACTTGTTGGCCAGCATAGGCATCAGTTTTAAATGATAAATACATGACATTATTGTAATACAGTGTATTATAAAATGCACCCTTAGCAGAATCAGTAACCGTCTTTGAAGGAATCGTTCCGTTTCGACCAACATTTACTAATGAACCCGTATGCGGCCCTATACCACCAGCTCTTGTAAAATATAATGGTTTAACCATAGTCCTTTGCATGTCTTCATTCACAATAGACAAACCATTTCCAGAAAAGCTATAATCATATGTTTTAAGTAATCGGTATACAGTCTTTCCAAAACTTGGCAAAACTGTTTGCACTCCGCCAGTATTAGAGGGTAAAGTCCAACCTTTCGGACAAATTGACCCTGGAGCATTACTCGCTTTAAAAGTTTCTTCCGTCATATTACCACTTTCGCTCAGCTCTGTATCAATACCGCTACCAGCCGTAATAGTATTCCATTGATAATAATTCCCTAACAAATAATGCGCATCATAAGTCTTAGCCATAGGATTCACGGCAACATAAACATTCACTAGCGCTGATGGCTGCCAATCTTTATTCTCTTCAGCTTCATATGTTGGTTGCCATTCCGAGCCTTCAACATTGACCACGTTATCGCATTGATCTAAAGTTTCCCCTGGCATTGCTGAAGTAAAATCTGGAATCGAGCTGAGCGTATTGCCACCAGTAGTATGGTCACATACGGTGGTTTGCTCTGGAACAGCTAGAACGTACTCTCCAATATCCCAGCTTCTAGTTGCCGTTGTTGGTCCACCACCCTCGATTCTTTCTGGCACACTTGTTTCGGTTACAGTTGGCGGATACGCCGAGCTAGCATTCCAATCACTCGCTATATCCGTATCCACCGCCTTAAGTCCTTCTGCTGGTATGTCTAATGCTAAATTCT